>CANGHQ010000089.1 GCA_947453585.1 Burkholderiales bacterium
CCACCTGCCTGGCCTATGCGCTCTCAAAATACGAGCGCGTAGAAACCGTGGCCTTTGACTACGGCCAGCGCCACCACATCGAGCTTGATGCCCGCCTGAACGTGCTGCGTGAACTGAGCGCACGCTTTCCGGCCTGGGCCGCCAAGCTCGGGCAAGACCATTTGCTTGATCTGGCCGTGCTGGGTGAGGTGAGTGAAACGTCGCTCACCCGCGACACCGCCATCTCAATGGAAGCCAGCGGCCTGCCCAACAGCTTTGTGCCCGGGCGCAATCTGATGTTTTTGACCCTGGCCGCAGCCCTGGCCTACCGCCGGGGCCTGCAGGTGATCGTCACCGGCGTCTGCGAGACCGATTTCTCGGGCTACCCCGACTGCCGCGACGACACCATGAAAGCCATGCAACTCGCGCTCTCCTTGGGCATGGACCGGCGCTTTCTGATCGAAACCCCGCTCATGTGGATCGACAAAGCCGCCACCTGGCGCATGGCACACGACTTGGGCGAGCAGGCCGACGCACGAGCAGGCCAAGAGGGCGGAGGCAACGCGCTGGTGGACTTGATCGTGGAACACACCCACACCTGCTACCTGGGCGCGCGCAGCCAGCGCCACGCCTGGGGCTATGGCTGCGGCAGCTGCCCTGCCTGCGAACTGCGGGCCAAGGGTTTCGCGGCGTTTCGGGATGCCGGTTTGCGTTGACAGTTAGCTCCCCCTTTCCACCCCGCCGGGGAGGAAAGGGGGCCGGGGGAATAGGGGGGATGGAAGTTAAAACTAGAGCCGGTGCATCCGATCCCCTCGCCCAAATCCCAACGGCTGCCACTGCGCGCCAACGCCCAGCGCAATCGCCTTGAACAACTCCCCCATCTCGTGCTCCAAAATCAGCCGCTGCGCCGACGCGCGCACCGGCAAGGCAGCCGCCTGCATCAAGTCCACCAAACCACAGTTGATCAAAAAATGCGCCTGGCTGGTGTAACCCAGCACCTCCAGGCCCGCGTCCTGGGCGGCCAGCGCCAGCGCGGTGAAGTTGACGTGGGCAGTGATGTCTTTTTCGCCCACGCACACCAGCGGGTCGGCGTCGCTGCGGTGCGCCTGGTGGCACATCACCGTACCCATGTGGCGCTGGGGGTGGTAGTACTCGGCCTCGGGAAAACCGTAGTCCAGCAAAAACACGGCGCCGCGCTCCATGCGCTGGGCCAGGGTGCGGACAAAGGCTTCGCTTTGCGGATGGATTTCGGTCAGGTAGTCGTGGTCGCCCTCAATCTCTGCCGGCGGGCGCAGCGCTGTGGGGCGGTCGGACCAGGCGAAGGCGTCGATGGCTGGGGCGGCGCCATCGGCGGCTTCCCCCCCCGCCGCCAGCACCACGCCACGCTCGTGCCACACGCCGCCCACACGCGAGAGCAGTTGCACCGGCATGGCGTCAATCAGCTCGTTGCCCAGCACCACACCGCGCATCTGCGCTGGCAACTCACTTACCCATTGCACCTGGTCGCCGAAGGGCGCCAGCCGGCTTTGCTGGCGCGCGCGCAGCGAGCCAGACAAATCCACAATCGTGTAGCGCGCCAGCGGCACCTGCATTTCCCGCAGGGCCGACAAAACCTGCTCGGCCAGCGCACCGGTGCCCGCGCCAAATTCCCATACCTCGTCAGTGCCGGTGGCCTGCAGCGCCTGCGCCACCTGGCGCGCCAAGGCGTAGCCAAACAAGGGGCTGATCTCGGGCGCCGTCACAAAGTCGCTGCCTGGCGCGCCACCGGGGGCCCCAGGCATGGCGCCAAATTTGGGCAGGTCGGCGGCGTAATAGCCCAGGCCCGGCGTGTACAAGGCCAGTGCCATAAAGGTGTCAAAGCCGATCCAACCGCCCTGTGCGCGCACCGCCTGGCCAATGTGCTGGGCCAGCGCGTCAGATACCGTGGGCGCAGCGGGGTGGGCCGCATCGGCTGGGGGAAAGGGGGGGCTCGTTAAACTCGGGGTCTTCATTGTGGTTCTCGCCAGTGCACTGCGCCTGGTTTTTTCGGATTGTCCCCTTTTATGTCGTCCCCGCCCCTGCCCTCCGCTCGCCCGAACAGCCCCAGTGTGCTGGTCACGGGTGGTGCCAAGCGCCTGGGCCGCGAGATTGCCATGGCGCTGGCCGCCAGCGGCTGGCGGGTAGCGGTGCATTACCGCGACTCGGTAGAAGACGCAGCGCGCACCGTGGCCGAGTGTTCGGCCCTGACGCCGGGCGCAGCGAGCTTTCGCGCCAACCTGGGCAACGAAGCGGCAGTACGCCAGTTGCTGCCCAACGTGGTGGAGCAGTTTGGCAACCTGGACGCCGTGGTCAACAGCGCATCCACCTTCGAGCACGACAACGCGGCCAGCTTTGGCTTTGCCGCCATGGAAAAGCACTTGCGCGCCAACACGGGCGCGGCGATTTTGCTGGCCCAAGCCCTGCACACGCACATTGATGCCCGCAACCGCGCTCTGCCCGAAGCGGCGCTGGGCGCGCCCTGCAGTGGCGTGGTGGTCAATATGCTGGACCAAAAGCTGTGGAACCAGAACCCCGATTTCTTTAGCTACACCCTGTCCAAAGCCGCGCTTGAGGCCGCCACCACCATGCTGGCGCTGGCCCTGAGCCCGCTGGTGCGCGTGGTGGGCGTGGCGCCGGGCCTGACCATTACCAGCCACATGCTCAGCGACGACAAATTCGCCGCCCTGCACAAGCTCTCGCCCCTGGGGCGCTCGTCCACCCCGGAGGACGTGGCGGCCACCGTGCGCTTTGCCATGGAAAACCAATCGATCACGGGCACCACCTTGCTGGTGGACGGCGGCCAGCACCTGATGCGCTTTGAGCGCGATTTCTCCCTGATGTAAGGCGTATTTCATGCAGCAACGCACCACCGGCACCCAAACCCTGAACCTCACGGGCCTGCGCTTTGAGGCCAATCTGGGCATTTTGGAGTCCGAACTCACCGCGCCGCAACCGATTCAGGTGGACGCCGAGTTGAACCTGGGAACACAGCCTCTGCAGCCCAGCGACGATGACATAAATCATGTGCTGGACTACAGAAAAGTGCGCCAGATCATTATTAATGAATGTACGGCTGTACACGTCAACCTGCTCGAGAGCATGATTGGCATCTTGGCGGATCGATTAATGCAGCTACCGGGTGTTTTGGGTGTGCGGGTGAAGATCGCGAAGCTGGAAATTTTTGACGACTGCGAAGTCGCGATCCGGGTTGAAACCGGACAGTGGTAACCCTAAACGAGACACCCATGAACGCCTTTTGGACCGATTCCGACGTGGCCCCGCCACCTCTTAAAGTTCCGCCTACTCCCCAGGCAGACGCCCGCGAGGCCGCGCAACGCGCCGCCCATGAAACCCACAAGCTAGAAAAGCGCCTGTGCCGCCAAGTGGGCCAGGCGATCATGGATTACCACATGATCGAAGAAGGCGACCGGGTGATGGTGTGCGTGTCCGGCGGCAAAGACAGCTACGCCATGCTCGACTTGTTGCTCAAGATGCAGCAGCGCGCGCCAATCAATTTTGAGCTGATTGCCGTCAACCTGGACCAGAAGCAACCCGGTTTTCCCGACCACATCTTGCCGGCTTATTTGAAGCAGCTGGGCGTCCCCTTTCATATCGAGACGCAAGACACCTACAGCATCGTCAAGAAGGTGATCCCCGAGGGCAAAACCATGTGCAGCCTGTGTAGCCGCCTGCGCCGGGGCATTTTGTACCGGGTGGCCGACGAGCTCAAGGTAACCAAAATCGCGCTGGGCCACCACCGTGACGACATTTTGCAAACCTTCTTTTTGAACATGTTCTTTGGCGGCAAACTCAAAGGCATGCCGCCCAAGCTGGTAAGCGACGACGGCGGCCACATCGTGATCCGCCCGCTGGCCAATGTGGTCGAAAAAGACTTGGTGCGCTGGGCTGAACACCGCGCGTTTCCCATCATTCCGTGCACGCTGTGCGGCAGCCAGGAAAACCTGCAGCGCAAGCAAATTGGCAACATGCTGCGCGACTGGGAAAAACAATACCCCGGCCGCGTGGAAAGCATGTTCACCGCCCTGCACAACGTGGTGCCCTCGCACCTGATGGACACCAAGCTGCACGACTTTGAGGCCGTTCGCACCACCGGCGTGGCCGATCCCGACGGCGACATGGCCTTTGACCTTGAATCGTTTTCCATGCCCATGGTGGCCGGTCTGCCACTGCGGGTCTTGTAAGGCCGCACCATGCACGCCGCCCCTGCCTCTCGCAGATTAGCGGCAGTGGCACGCGCCTGGCTGCTGAGCCTGACGGCCGGGCTGGCGCTGGGCCTGGGCGGCTGTGCCAGCTCAAGGGTGATTGACAGCGAGGTGCGCAGCTTTGGCGGCAGCGTGGCGCCAGCTACCCAAACCACCTACGCCTTTGACCGCTTGCCCTCGCAAAGCAGCGACACCACCGCGCAAGCCACCCAGGAACGCCTGGAAGCCCTGGCCAGCGCCGCACTCGCCGATGTGGGCCTGACGCAAAGCGACAGTAGCCCTCAATATCTGGCACAAGTCAGCGCCACGGTGGAGCAGATTGCACGCACGCCGGTGCGTCCGCCGTTTGCTCCCTTTGGCATGGGCGGCTTCTGGGGCTTTCACCAGCCGTCGGTCGGCTTTGGCATGAACTGGGCGATGGAGCCGCCTTGGTACCGCTATGTCGTGCAAATCGTGCTGCGCGACTCCAGTTCCAAACAGGTGGTGTTTGAAAGCGCGGCGCAGCACATCGGCCCGTGGTCGGACACTGCCAATATCTTGCCCGCCGTGCTGCGCGCAGCGTTACGCGACTATCCCAACCCTGCGCCCCAGGGTGCGACGGTGCGGGTTGAAGTCGGGCCGCAAGGGCTGACTGACCGCCCATGAGCCTGCCCCTTGTGGCGCCGGTGCGCATTACCGCCGTGCGCCACGGCGAAACCGCCTGGAACGTGGACACGCGCATCCAGGGCCAGATTGACATTGGCCTGAACGCGCGCGGCCAGTGGCAGGCGCAGCAACTCGGCGCCGCCTTGGCCGAGCACGGCCTGAACCACATTTACACCAGCGACCTGGCGCGCGCCTACCACACCGCCCTGGCCATTGCCACACACGCTGGCATTGCGCCGCAGGCCGTGGCCTTGCACGCGGGCTTGCGCGAGCGGGCTTTTGGCGTGTTCGAAGGCCGCACCCATGCCGAGATCGAGGCGCAGTGGCCGCAAGACGCGCTGCGCTGGCGCCAGCGCGTGCCCGATTGGGCGCCGCAGGGCGGCGAATCACCCTTGCAACTGCGCCAGCGCGTAGAGCAAACCGTGGCGCACATTGCCGCGCGCCACCCCGGCGAACACATTGCCCTGGTCGCCCACGGCGGCGTGTTGGACATGCTGTACCGCCTGGCCACAGGCCAAGAAGTGAACGCGGTGCGCACCTGGGAACTGGGCAACTGCGCCATCAACCGCCTGCTGTGGACGCCCGAGGGGCTGACCCTGGTGGGCTGGGCCGACACCGCCCACCTGGAAGCCGCCGCGCGCGACGAAACCACGGCCTGAGCCGACGGCAGTCCCCGCTCGCCGGGCTGCTCCCTTTCTTTTCCAATCGTCTTTTTCAGCGCCCCTTGGCTGCGCGCCTGCCCCTGCCTGCCTATACGTGCCTGTGCGTGCGCGTTTGCTCGGGCCCGCGCACGCCCCTATGCCACCAAAACGGCAGTGACACAAGCGCGTTTATCAATGCACTTATATTCGGGATTTGTTGAAACTGCTTTTTTCAAAGGAATCACCATGCAGCTCGGAATGATTGGTTTAGGTCGGATGGGCGGAAATATTGTGCGGCGCCTGCTGCGCGGCGGCCACAGCTGCGTGGTGTTTGACACCAACGCCGCCAGCGTGGCCCAACTCGCCCAAGACGGCGCCACCGGCAGCCAGGACATGGTGCACTTGGTGGCACAAATGCCTGCACCGCGCGCCGTGTGGGTGATGCTGCCCGCCGGCCCCATCACCGAAGCCACAGTCAACCAACTCGGCGAACTCCTGCAACCGGGTGACACCATCATTGACGGGGGCAACTCCAATTACCAGGACGACGTGCGCCGGGCGCAAGCCATGGCGACCAAGGGCATCCGCTACATTGATGTTGGCACCAGCGGCGGCGTCTGGGGGCTGGACCGCGGCTATTGCATGATGATTGGCGGCGACAAACCAGCGTTTGACCACCTGGAGCCCATCTTCAAAACCCTGGCGCCCGGCATCGGCACTATTGAGAAAACCCCGGGCCGCGAAAACCGCCAGTCCACCGCCGAACACGGCTACCTGTACACCGGCCCGGCCGGTTCGGGCCACTTTGTGAAGATGGTGCACAACGGCATTGAATACGGCCTGATGCAGGCCTATGGCGAAGGCCTGGACATTCTTAAAGGCGTGAGCCAGGAATCCATTCCCGCCGAGCGCCGCTATGACCTGGACCTGGCCGACATCACCGAACTCTGGCGCCGGGGCAGCGTGGTGTCGTCGTGGTTGCTGGACTTGTCGGCCATTTCGCTGGCCGAAGACCCGGAGCTCAAGTCGTATTCCGGCTACGTGGAAGACTCGGGCGAAGGCCGCTGGACCATCCAGGCCGCCATCGAAGAAGCGGTGCCTGCCGATGTGCTGACTGCTGCGCTGTACACCCGCTTTCGCTCGCGCAAGGAACACACCTTTGCCGAAAAAGTGCTCTCGGCCATGCGCAAGCAGTTTGGTGGCCACCAGGAACCGGGCAAGAAATAAGCCCTAGATAAGCCCTAAAAAAACCTTTCTCGCCCGCCCGGATGGACGTCCGGGTGCGGCACATCGCTCCCCCATTTTTTTTGAAACCCAGGACCCCATATGGCCCAAGACATAGAACATGCCGTCACGCCCCACGGCGAACAAGCGCCCTCGAGCACCATGGTGATTTTTGGCGCCGGTGGCGACCTGACCAAGCGCCTTTTGATGCCCGCGCTCTACAACCTGGCGCGCACGGGCCTGCTACCCGCGCAGTTTGCGCTGGTGGGCGTGGACCGGGTGGAGATGGGAGACGCCCAATTCCGCAGCCATGTGGAAGCAGCCATCCGCGCCTTTGCTGCCGACAAGCATTACAGCCAGGCGATTGACGAGACCAACCTGCAACGCCTGCTCGAAGCCATCGTCTTCATGCCGCTGGACTTTGCCGCGCCTGCATCCTATGTCGCCCTGGGCG
>CANGHQ010000090.1 GCA_947453585.1 Burkholderiales bacterium
AGCTTCTGGGGGTCGAGTTGCACCGCGTAGTGCGTGGCCATGCCGGCCTTCCAGTGGAAGGCGGCCAGGTAGTTGGCCACCGAGCCGATGGCGTCGGCGCGGCTGCCAAACAAGTCAATGCGGCCGTCGCCGTCAAAGTCCACCGCATATTGGCGCCAGCTCGATGGCATGAACTGCGCCATGCCCAAGGCACCTGCGTAGCTGCCGCGGACCGTGAGCGGGTCCAGGTTCTGGGCCTTGCACAGGCGCAAAAACTCTTCAAGCTCCTGCAAAAAATAGGCGGCGCGCTGCAGGGCCTTGGGGTGGGCGGCAGGAAAGTCAAAGGCCAGGGTGCTGAGCGCGTCAATGGTGCGGTAGCCGCCCATGTGCTGGCCGTAAATCGTCTCCACCCCCAGGATGCCGACGATGGTGCTGGCCGACACGCCCGTCTGGCTTTCGGCGCGTGCCAGGGTGTCGGCGTTGCGCTGCCAAAAGCGCACCCCCGCCTGGATGTGCGTGGGCTCTACCACCCGGCTGCGGTACAGGGTCCAGTCGCGCGCGGCCGAGGCCTGGCCGGGCGTGACCGCTTTGACCACCGCTGGCAGGCGCCGCGCCTTGCCGATCACCCCGCGCACCCAGGCCGGGCGCACCTGCAGGCGCTCGGCCATGGCGGTAGCCGCCGCCATGGCAGCGGGGTTGCTGCGGTAGGTGGCCGGCTCGGGGCGCGGGCGTTTGGCCGCAGCCGCCTGGCTGGCGGGCAGCAGCAAGATCAAACCGAGCAGGGCGAGGCGGACAAATGGAGAAATCAAGGGACAGCAATATTTGGGTAAGGCGCAACAGAGAGCGGAGCGCAGGTGCTGGCGCGCACTTTCCGCGCCCCGGGGGCGTGGTAAGCTAAATCGCACCAACAGCCCGCCGCTGGCAGCTGGGGTCAGAGTCGGCGCCGACCATACCTGAAAACCAGCGCACCTCGCGTGCAAGCGCCTTGTTTATGCATAAAACCGGTTACTTCTCCCACCCCGCCTGCCGCAAACACGAAATGGGCGCGGGCCACCCCGAATGCCCCGAGCGGCTTGACGCCATCAACGACTGGCTTTTGGCCACCGGTGTGCTTGACGCGCTCGAACAGCACCATGCCCCGGCCGCGCCCATTGCCGACTTGGAGCTCGCCCACGGGCGCATGCACATCGCAGCCCTGCGTGGCCTGACCGACGGCCTGCGCGAAGAGATTGAGGCCGGCGGCCCCACCCACGCGCAGATTGACCCCGACACCAACCTCAATATCCACACCTGGGACGCCGCCCTGCACGCCGCAGGCGCCGCGCTGGCCGCCACCGACGCGGTGATGGCCGGGGAGCTGGAAAACGCTTTTTGCGCGGTGCGCCCCCCCGGCCACCACGCCTGCCGCGACCAGGCCATGGGCTTTTGCTTTTTTAACAACGTGGCCATTGCCGCGCGCTATGCGCTGGAGCGCCACGGCCTGGAGCGCGTAGCCATCATTGACTTTGACGTGCACCACGGCAACGGCACCGAAAACATCGTCAGTGGTGATGCGCGCATTTTGATGGCGAGCTTTTTTCAGCACCCGTTCTACCCGTATGGCGGCGCGCAGTCGGACGCGGCCAACCTGGTGAATATGCCGCTGCCAGCCTATTCCAAGGGCGACGCGGTGCGCGCAGTGGTGCAAGACCACTGGCTGCCGCGCCTGGACGCCTTTGCGCCACAAATGATTTTTATCAGCGCCGGCTTTGACGCCCACCGCGACGACGAGTTGGGCCAAATGGGCTTGGTGGAGGCGGACTACGCCTGGATCACGCACCAGCTTAAAGCCGTGGCGCTGCGCCACGCGCAGGGGCGCATCGTCTCTTGCCTGGAAGGCGGCTACCAGCTCGACGCCCTGGCGCGCAGCGTGGAAGCCCATGTGCGGGTGCTGGCCGGTGTTTGACGCGCGGTTGTTTGAAGGCGCCATTCCATGAGCAGCTCGCACAACCGGGTGCCCCAGCCTATTGATGACTTTGAGGGCTGGCTGGCGGCGTTCTCGCAGCCCACGGTGGCGCTGGAACTGGCCACCTTGGTGGGCTGCGTGCTGCTGGCTTGGGCGCTGGTACGCGCCTTGCGCCAGGCGCTGGGGCGCGCCGAGCGCTCCATCTGGTTTGGCCGCAAAGACATAGACGGCGTGCTGTTTCCGCTGCTGCTTTTGTGCTTGGGTTTTGGCGCGCGCGCGGTGCTGGACCGGTATATCAACATCGCGGTGCTCGATGTGGCGGTACCCGTGCTGCTGGCGCTGGTGGCCATTCGCACCGGTGTCAAGGTGCTGCAGATTGCTTTTTCGCAGGCGCGCTGGGTGCGGGCGCTAGAGCAAACCATTTCCTGGCTGGCCTGGCTGGCCATGGTGCTTTGGGTCAGCGGCGTCTTGCCTGCGCTCTTAAACGCGCTCGACCAGATCAGCTGGAAGGTGGGCAACTCGCATTTGTCGGTGCGCAACATCATTGAAGGGCTGCTTACGGCGGGCGTGGTGCTGATCATCACCTTGTGGATGTCGGCCGGCATTGAGGCGCGCTTGCTGCGCTCGGCGACCGGTGGTGAGTTGTCCTTGCGCAAGGCGCTGAGCAACGCCACCCGCGCCTTGCTGCTGTTTGTGGGGTTGATCGTGGCGCTGTCGGCGGTGGGCATTGACCTGACGGCCCTGTCGGTGCTGGGCGGCGCGCTGGGCGTGGGTATTGGCCTGGGCTTGCAAAAGCTGGCGGCCAGCTATGTGAGTGGTTTTGTCATCCTGACCGAGCGCAACCTGCGCATTGGCGACTTTGTGAAGGTGGAAAACTTTGAGGGCGTGATCACCGAAATCAACGCCCGCTACACCGTGGTGCGCGGGCCAACCGGGCGCGAATCCATCGTGCCCAATGAAATGCTGCTAAGCACCCGGGTAGAAAACCTCTCTCTGGCCGACGCGGTGGTGGCGCAAACCACGCAAGTGCTGGTGGCCTTTGACAGCGATGCCGACAAGGTGATGGACTTGCTCAAATCGGCAGCGCTGGCGCAGGCCCGCGTGTTGAAAGACCCGGCGCCCTCGGTGCAGCTGTCGCAGTTTGGCGCCGAAGGGCTAGAGTTCACCCTGGTCTACTGGATCAACGATCTGCACAATGGCCAGGGCAATTTGCGCTCGGACGTCAATTTGGCGGTGTTGCAGGCACTGCGCGCCGCCGGCATTGTGATGGCCGTTCTGGCGCGTGCGAGCCCGCCAACCGCCAGCGCGCAGTCACCATTTCTGGTCTGAGAGCGGCGCCTTGCAACGAGGCCTCTGGCATGCGGGATAGAAGCACAGTACACTTGTGTATTGAGGCTCCCCAAGGGAGTGCCAAGGCAAGATTTTGCGGCGCGAGCTGCGCGACCGCGTTTAAATGAAGTGGGAGTTGTCATGACTGATTTGGTAGTACGAAAACTGTTGGTAGACCTGAACACGCCGTTTGCGGCCCGCTGGAACGGGGGCGACGCTTTTCGCTCGGCTTTTTTCAGCGCCTTGTCGATGAGCTTTCCGGTGGGCGAGCAGTTCTTTATGGACTCGGTGCGCGCCGGTTTCAAGACCTTGCCCGAAGACAAACGCGCGCAATTTGCCACCGAAGTGCAGGGTTTTGTCGGCCAGGAAGCCACGCACCGGCGCATCCACGCGCTGTTCAATGGCCACCTCGAGCGCATGGGCTACGCCAACACCATTGCCGAGCGCGCCACGGCACGCATAAAGAAGCAGGCGCACCTCGATCCACGCATGCACGTGGCCGGCACTGCGGCTACCGAACATTTCACCGCCTTGTTTGCCGACTGGATGCTGCGCCACCCCGAGGCCCTTGAAGGCGCCGAGGAGCGCCTGCAAACCCTGTGGCTCTGGCACAGCGCCGAAGAGTCTGAGCACCGTAGCACCGCCTTTGACATCTACCAGGCCATGGGCGGCAGCCATCTGTGGCGGGTGCGGGTGTTCCGTTACGTGAGCTTTATCTTCATGTTTGACCTGCTGCGCCAAACCGTGCGTAACCTGTGGCATGACGGCGCCTTGTTCAAACTGAGCACGTGGCGCAGCTGCGCCAAACTGCTGTTTTCCCAGGACGGCATGCTGCGCGGCAACGTAGCGCAATGGCGCGACTACCTGCGCGAAGACTTTCACCCCGAGCAACACGATGCCAGCCGCTCGCAGGCTTGGCTGCGCGACAACACCCGGCATTTCACCCCCGTGTCCAGCCCGGCTGCGGCCTGATCAAGAGGCGCCCGCATGGCTTATCACGCAGCGCTGGTGGCGGTGGCAATTGCGCTGTTTGCGCTCTTTGTCTGGTGGTGGGGCGGCAACGGCGCGCCCATGGACGCCGCCACTAAAGCAGCTGTGATCGAAGCGCTGCGCCAGCGCCTGCAGGGCACGCCGGGCGAATCCTTTGTTGACGAGGCGCGCCAGCTCATGGCAAGCGACGACGGCAAAGAGTTTGTGATGCACAACTGCGTGCGCTACCGCGCCAAAGCCCTGTACCCGCCGGGCTCCCACTACAGCGACGACCCGCGCGAGGCCGACAAGCGCTACGGCAAAGCCATCATTCCCCACTTGCTGCGCCGGGCCTGCCTGCCGGTGTTTATTGCCAAGCGCAGCGGCCGCTTTATTGACTGCGAAGGCGTGCCCGACTGGCATTACGTGGCCATGGTGCGCTACCGCAGCCAGCGCGACTTTTTCAATTTCGCCCTGGCCATTGGCACTACCGGCGAAGACGTGCACAAATGGGCAGCGATCGAGCAAACCGTGATTTTCCCGGTCAAGCCACTGGTCAACCTGATTGCGGTGCGCCTGTCGGTGGCCGCGCTCTTGGCGCTGCTGACGGCGGCATTGCTGGCCTGGACATGATCGCGCTGCCCGTGGCCTTCAAGGGCGCGCCTGGCTCGCCCTACACCCGCAAGATGATGGCGCTCATGCGCTACCGCCACATTCCTTACCGCTATCTGGTGGGCACGGCGGCAGACAAGGCGGGCATGCCCAAGGCGGCAGTCGAGTTGCTGCCCACGTTTTATTTGCCCAATGCCGAGGGCGCGCTTGAAGCCGTGACCGATTCCACGCCGCTCATCCGCCGGCTGGAACAAGAAGTGGCCGGACGCAGCGCGCTGCCGCCCGACCCGGTACTCAATTTTGTAGACGCCTTGTTGGAAGACTTTGCCGACGAATGGCTCACCAAGGCCATGTTTCACTACCGCTGGAAGTTTGCCGAAGGCATTGACAAGGCCGGTGACATCATCCCGGCGCACTATGTGGGCGTGTGCTCTAGCGAAGGGGTGCTGGATGCCGCGAAAACGCATTTTTCGCAGCGCCAGATTGCGCGCCTGGCGGTGGTGGGCTCCAACGACCAAACTGCCGAAATGATCGAGGCCAGCTATGTGCGTTTGGTCGATCTGCTTGACGCCCATTTGCGGGTGCAGCCTTTTTTGATGGGCCAGCGCCCGGGCGTGAGCGACTTTGCGCTCTATGGCCAGTTGTCGCAGTTGGCGCACTTTGACCCAACTTCGATGGCGCTCACGCTGCAGCGCTCGCGCCGGGTGTTTGCCTGGGTGGGTTTGGTGGAAGACTTGTCGGGCCTGGAGCCGCAGAGCAGCGACTGGGCGGATGCCGACGCGCTGGCGCCCACCTTGCTTGCCTTGTTGCAAGAACTCGCGCTTGGCTATGTGCCCGTGCTGCTGGCCAACGCGCGCGCACTTGCCCAGGGCGAAAAACAGGTGACGGTCCAGTTGCCCGCCGGACTGTGGCAGCAAGGCGTGGTGCCCTACCAGGCCAAGTGCCTGCGTTGGCTGCGCGCACAGTTTGCAGCGCTTGATGCCCCGCACCAAGCCAGCGCACGGCAGATCCTGCAAGGCGCCGGCATTGCAGACCTGATGGACGCCCCGCTGTAGCCGCTTGCGGCCCACCCTTAAAAAACGCGCGCTTGCAGCGCTGGAGACAGAACTTGAAAAAACACCACAAGCTCGGAGTCGGCGCCGCCGTTTTGATTGCGCTGTGCGCCCTGGCCTATACCAACCGTATTTACGTGCTGCAGTACTCGCTGGGCTGGTACACCGATATTCGCCACCCGCGCTCGGCCTACCAAGAGACGCCTTGGGTGCAGGGGCCGCAAACCGCAGACACGCCGCTGGCGCAGCGCCCCCCCAACATCATCGTGATCTTGGCCGACGACCTGGGCATCAACGACGTGTCAACCCACGGCGGTGGACTCACGGCCGAAGGCGTGCCCACCCCCAATATCGACGCTATTGCCCGCGAGGGCGTGCGCTTTGACCAGGGCTATGCTGGCAGCGCCGTGTGCACCGTGTCGCGCGCTGCGCTGATGACGGGGCGCTACCCGTGGCGCTTTGGCGTGGAATACACGCCCACCCCCGGCGCCATGGCGCGGGTGGCGGGCGAGTTGTATACCGACCCCAAGCGCCTGCGTCCCGTGATCATTGACAAGGCCTTGGCTAAGGAGGCCAAAGAATTCAACGACTTGGGCATGCCGCCGTCCGAAATCACCATGGCGGAAGCCCTTAAAGAGCGCGGCTACCACACTATGCACATCGGCAAGTGGCACCTGGGCAGTACGCCCGAGATGCGACCCAACAACCAGGGATTTGACGAAACCCTGTTTATGGAAAGCGGCCTCTACCTGCCGCAAAATGACAAGCGCGTGGTCAATTCGAAACAGGACTTTGACCCCATCGACAAGTTCCTCTGGCCCAATATGCGTTTTGGCGTGAGCTACAACGCCGGAAACTGGTTCGAGCCCAATAAGTACCTGACCGACTACTTTACCGACGAGGCCGTCACCGCCATCCGGCGCAATAAAAACCAGCCCTTCTTTTTGTACCTGGCGCATTGGGGCGTGCACACGCCGCTGCAAGCCAGCAAGGAAGACTACGACGCGCTCTCCAACATCCCCGACCACCGCCGCCGTGTCTATGCGGCCATGGTGCGCTCGGTGGACCGCAGCGTGGGGCGCGTGCTGCAAACGCTCAAGGACGAGGGGCTGGATAAAAACACCCTGGTGGTTTTTGCCAGCGACAACGGCGCGCCCGGCTACATCGGCATCCCCGACGTGAATCGCCCTTACCGGGGCTGGAAGCTCACCTTTTTTGAAGGCGGTCTGCGCGTGCCTTACGTCGCCAAATGGCCGGGCCATATTACGGCGGGAACCCA
>CANGHQ010000091.1 GCA_947453585.1 Burkholderiales bacterium
ATGTGTGGATTGCCGCGCTACGCTCGCAATGACGCGGCTTGAAAATCTTTGTAAGCAGCAGCGAGGCCAGCTTCCAGGCCCACTTGGGCTTGCCAACCCAGGGCATTCAGCCGGGCGCTGTCCATCAACTTGCGGGGGGATCCGTCGGGTTTGCTGGTGTCAAAGTCGAAGCTGCCGGGGTAGCCGACAGTTTTGCCGATGGCAAGGGCCAGCTCTTGGATGGTGATGTCTTCACCAAAGCCGACGTTGATGTGGCTTTGCATGGGGCTGGTGTGCTGGGCGTAGGTGGCTTGGGGCAGGTTCATCACGTGAATGCTGGCGGCAGCCATGTCGTCTACGTACAAAAACTCGCGCCTGGGTGTGCCGCTGCCCCAGATGGTGATGGTGGAGGCCTTGGCCACTTTGGCTTCATGAAAACGGCGGATCAAGGCGGGGATGACGTGGCTGTTTTCAGGGTGGTAGTTGTCGCCCGGACCATACAGGTTGGTGGGCATGACGCTGCGGTAGTCGATGCCGTGGCTCGCGCCATATTGGCGGTTGTAGCTTTCACACAGCTTGATGCCGGCGATTTTGGCAATGGCGTAGGGCTCGTTGGTGGGCTCCAGCGGGCCGGAGAGCAAGGCGTCCTCTGACATGGGCTGCGGGGCGAGCCTGGGGTAAATGCAACTTGAGCCTAAGAACAAGAGTTTTTGAACGCCGTTCTTGAAAGCCGCGTCAATCACGTTGGCTTGCACCATCAGGTTTTGGTAGATGAAGTCTGCCGGGTAGGTGTTGTTGGCGTGGATGCCGCCTACTTTGGCTGCTGCCAGGTAGACCTGGGTGGGCTTCTCGGAAGCAAAGAAGGCTTGTACAGCAGCCTGGTTGGTTAGGTCTAGTTCGGCGTGGGTGCGGGTGACGAGCTGCGTCTGGCCCTGCGCGGCCAGCGTGCGGATGATGGCGCGGCCCACCATGCCACGGTGGCCTGCTACGTAGATTTTTGGTGTTGCCGGGGGCATGGTTTATCTAGAGGAGAAATGCGACTTTGTTGTGAAGAGCAGTTGGCTTTTATTACTGGCGCGGCGTTGGCTGGGAAAGGAGACGTTCGCGGCGGGGGCGCCGCTCCTACCGGGGCTTGTGCTGTTGGTCGGCTTTGGCGATTTCCGCGTTAAGGGCCGAAATTTCTGCCTTAAGTGCCTCGTATTCATCCATTTTTCTTTTTAAAAAACTGCCAGTCAGCGCAGCTTTTTCAGCTACGCCCTGGGGCGTGAGCAGATACACGTAGCTGAACTTGTTTTGGTTTTGGCTAAAGTTGTTGATCTTGACCAGACCTTTGTCGATCAGCGCGTTCAGGCAATAGTTGACGCCGCCAAAACTGATACCCAGTGCCTTTGCCATGGCGCGCTGCGACAGGGTGGGGTTGTCTTGCAGCAGCTGCATTAGCCTGTAGTGGGTGTCTTTTTGAAGCTGGGTTTGGCGGCTGGGCATTGCAATGGAATGGCGTTTTTGGGCTGCCACTTTGGTGGCGGGCAGGCTACCGCAGTGCGGCGCAACGGGCGGCACTGGTTTTCGGCCCAATTTCATCAAATACTGGCCTTGATCGAACTTGATCAACGATAAGCGTCTAGCCCTAACGCTGGGCGGCAGATCTGTTTACAAACTACATTTCAGGCGCTTTAATTGCGTGCCAAATCTGTTATCAGTGAAGCTTGCGCAGGCTGGTGGGGGCAATCGCCAGTTGCACCGGTTTGCTCAATATGTTCAGTAGCACCATGACGCGGCTCTCGCCGTCTTGCATTTGATAGATGGCTTCAAGCCCCATAAACGGCCCGTCGGTCACTACCAGCGCTTGCCCTGCTTCAAAATACTTTTCGGGGGCAACGGCGCCTTCGGGCTGCGCGCGGATGGAGCCCACCAGCGCGTCGCTTATTTTGGCGGGCTGGTTGCCAAACGTCACCAGGCGGGTCACGCCCAGCGTGGAGCGAATGGGGCCCCAGCCTTTGGCCTTTAGCCCGGCGTCAAGCCGGATAAACAGGTACCGCGGAAAAAGTGGCTCTTGCACCACGATTAGCGCGCTGCGGCGCAGTTTTTCTGAGCGCAACTGGGGCAGAAAGCAGCTGTAGCCCTGCCGCTCCAGGTTTTCTTGGGCGCAGCGCTCTTGCCGCACTTTGGTGTGGATGAGGTACCAGTCGCAGGATGGGGGGGCTATTTGTTCCAAGGAGGCGTTCGTGGCGGGGGCGCCGCTCCTGCACAGGGTGCGGGGGCTTGTCATTGCGGCGCGTTGGACTTCTGCGACGCAGGCAAGGGGCGCAGGGTCCAGGCGCTAAAGCACCAGCGGAACTGCGTCAGGCGGGCGTAGAGGCCGGCGTAGAAAAAGATGCACGCCCCAAAGCCAAGGGCAAGTGCGCCGTTGTTCTCGGCAAACAGCACCGCGTAGCCGGCCGGCAAGGCGGTAGCAATCCAGCAGAGTGGGCTGGTCAGGCCGTTTTTGAGGTCCCTGCTCAGGCCAGGGAACAACTTGCAGATGATGCGCCTGTGGATCAGGTGGTGCAGGTGGACCCTGTCGGGTTGGCCTGGGTGGTGGCCTTGTCGGTGGCTGCGCCGGTATACCGAGAAGCCGACATCTAGAACCGGGTAAGCGCAGACCAAAATCGTGGCCCAGGCATGGACGTTAGCCACGCGCATAGGCAGCAGCACGGCCAGCCAGGCCACCAAAAAGCCCAGCAGGTAGGCCCCGCCGTCACCCAGAAACAACTTCCCCATGGGCCAGTTAAGCGCACCAAAGCCCAGAGCCAAAGCGACCACAATGCAGCAGACGCTGACCAGTTGGGTGTCGCCGACGTTCAGGCTGATTAGGCCTATTGCGCCGGCCATGATGGCCACAGCCCCCGCCGCGAGCCCGTTAAATCCGTCGATCATGTTCACGGCGTTGCTCACGCCAGCCACCGCAAAGGCGGTAAAGGCCACGGCCAGAGGCAGGTAGCCAAGCAGCCAGTCAAGCGCGGGCACGCCTGTGTCCTGCATTGCCACACCGGTCAGGTACCAGGCTGTCAGGCCACTCAACAAGCAGGCTATCAGCCGCGTGCCTGAGCTCACGCGCTTGGTGACGTCCTCCAGCAGCCCAAAGGCAAAGGCCGGCAGGCTGGCGAACAGCATGCTCAAAAGCATAGGCCTGGCCTCACCCGATGTGACGACGCAGGCGCTGACCAGGCCCAAGAAGATAGCCACACCGCCAATGCGCGGGGTGGGCTTGGTGTGGTGCTTTTGCACGCCAAAGGCATCGTCCAGGCTATAGCGGGCGTGCCAACGCTGCGTTGCCAGCAAGAAAAGGCAGGCAAGAAAAGTGATGGCAAAAACTACCACGCAGGCGGTCATGGGCCTTGCTCCCGGCCTAGCGCCACTCGCCACGATTGGCGCAGGCGGGCGAGCTTCTCCAGGGTCTCAGGTGTCTGCTCTTGACTGCGCAATGCGTGGCGGGTAAACGCAAAGACCAGCAGCACCAACAGAGCGGCCAGGGTGCTAACCACGGCCGTCTGCGCCTTCTTGGGCTTGCTCTTGCGCTCTGGGGGCTGCGCTGGGTCCACTACCTGCACGACGGCGCCCTCGCGGCCCTCGTCCAAGCGGGCCATCTCGTACTGGCGCAGGTACAGCTCGAGCAGGGCCTCCTGGTACTTGAACTCCCTGAACGCCGTGATGTAGTCGCTTTGGCCGGCGGACTGGGCGTCCTCCTTGTCCAGCTGCGCAAGTTGCGCGCGCAGGGCCTTGAGCTCAATCTGGGCCTGGCGAAACTCGGGCGCCGACTCGGCCAGGTAGCCGCGCATGGCCCCCAGCTTGATCTCCTGCACCGATACCTGGGCCTTGATGCGGGCGACGCCCTCCAACGCGGACGCGGCGCTCAGCTTGAGCACGCTGCCGTCGATGCCGCTGGCCTTGAGTGACTTTTCAGCTGCGGCCATGTTGCTCTTGGCCTCGTTGACGAGGCCTTCAAAGAAGACCCGGCGCTGCTGTGACTCGGTCAGCGCGATCCGGTTAAGGAGGCGGCGCAGTTCATCGACGTAGGCGTTGCCCACTTGGGCCGCGAACACCGGGTCCGCGTCTTCAAAATAAAGTGTTATCAGTCCGTCTTTGGCGCCGGCCTCGAGGCGGGTGTTGCCGGCAAGCGCCTTGAGGGTGTCTTGTTGTGAGTCGAAGTCGTAACGTTCTTGCAGCTTGAAGCGTGAGGCCAGTGCCGTGCCGACTGAGTTGCTCTTGGCCAGGGCGACATACTGATCCGCGGGGTTCTTGACGCCAGCCATCGCGCCCCCGCCCCCAAGGCTCGCCAGGTCCGCCAGTGCCGAAGCCGCCGTACTCTGCTGCTGCTTAGGCGGAATAAACACCACCTTGGCAGTAAAAGTGGGTGGAATGGCAAAGGTAATGCCTAGCGCTACCAGCCCAACCAGCAGCGGCCCCAGCACCAGCAGGCGCAGGTTGTCCACCACCACCTGCAGCGTGTCCAGCAGGCTGATTTCGTCGTCGTCTTCTGCCCCGTCCATCTGATCGGCCATCGCGTTGTCTTGGTTCATAGCCGGGCATAATTGCGCAGGGTCTTGAAGGCGGCGGCCCCCAAGGCAAATTGGTAAATCAGGCTGGTCCAGTCTTTGGCGCCGTCAATGAACAGGCTGTAGGCCGAGCGCCGGTCCACCAGGGGGGGCACGAACAGCGAGTCGCCGGGGTTAAGCTTTTTGCTGCTTAAGCCGGTGCTCCACAGCGCGAGGCGGCTGGCGCTGCCCTCCACGGTGCCGTCGGCCCGGACCAGCACCAGGTTGTCGGTGTCTGCGTCGCGCGTGGCGCCGGCCTTGTCAAGGTAGTCGCCCACGGTCATGCCGGGCCTGTGCAAGAACGCGCTCTCAGCGTAGACCTCGCCAAAGACGCCCACAAAATTGGAGCGCGTGGGGACGGTCACGCTGTCGCCGTCCTCAAGGGCCAGGGGCGGCATCACCGGGTTGGCGGCGTCCAGGTCAAGTGCAATGCGCCCGGTGGCCTTGAGCCCTTCCACGCGCTTGAGCAACTGCTTTTGGCTCTCCGCTTGCGACTGCAGGGCCGCGGCCTTGGTCGGGTCGGTGGTGTTGGTGTTCTGGGCCAGGGCGTTGACCTGGGAATCGGTCTGGGCCTGCAGGCGTTGCTTGGCCTTGCTGATGTTTTCTTCCTGGCGCTGGCGGGTGGACTCGCGCGTAAACACCGTGCCGTACAGATAGGCCTGCTTACTCAAGCCGCCAGCGCGCTTGATCAGCTCGGGCAGCGTCTCGCCAGGCTCGACCTGGTACTTGCCGGGGACCATCACCTCGCCCGCGAGTGTCACCACCTGGGCGCGCTTTTCGGTGGGCACCGGCAGCTGCGTGGTAGTAAACAGCGCGATCTGGTCACCGGGCTCCAGGCGAATATTGTCTGCGGGCAGACCCCCTAACACGGCGCGGCCCAGGTTGAAGGTGATGGCCTTACTTTGCAGGGTGGCCGGCACGCGGCGGATGACCTGCGCGTAGTCCCAGTTGATGTCGTTGGTCAGGCTGCGCGCGGAGCCGCGCTGCCAGTAGCTGTAGTAGTCCACCAGCCACTGGGTGGAGGGGATGACGTCCTTGATGGTGAACCCGTCGCGCCAGACAAAGCGCTTGGTGCCGCCCACGATCTCGCCCACCACGGTGACGCTGTCCTGGGTCTCGGTGCCGGCCTCGTTGGGGCCGTAGACGGTGACGATATCGCCACTGGCCAGTTCCAGGTTCTCGGTCTGGTCCAGCGCGATGGCCTTGGCCAGGTTAAAGGCAATGATGCGCGTGCGCACGGCCTGGGGGTCAAGCCGCTGGATGGTGGCGTAATCGAGGTTGGCCTCGGGCTTGGAATAGTTGCCCGTGTGTGCGCCCCGGTTAACCGACGACCAGTAGCTGCCCGGAATCAGCAGGCGCCGGTCGGCCAGCAGGTCGGCCACGCGCATGCCGGGGTGGAAGGTGTAGCGCAGCGGAGACGCCACATTGCCCTGCAGCGTGACGACGTTGGAAATCTGGGGGCTGATCTGAAACACGGTCAGTATGTCGCCGCCCTTGAGCTTGAGCTTTTGGCCATCGGCGTCGAGCGCGAAGTCTTCCACGTAGCGTGGTATGTCGCGGTTGGCGTCCACGCGCTCAAGCTGCGCCTTTTGCGGCGCGGCCAGCGTGGGCAGGCCGCCAGACAGGGCAAGCACCTGGGCAATCGTCTCGCCGGGGCGCAGTTCGTAAATCGCGGGAGCATTGATGGTGCCCAGCAGCGCAGCGCGCGGGCCTGCGGGCGGGATGTAGATGACGTCGCCCGACATCAGGCGTGCGTCGGCGCTGTTGTCGCCGTTGGACAAAAACGCGTACAGATCGACCGTGGCAATGGTCTTGCCGCCACGGCGCAGCTCAATGGCGCGCAGGCTGCCGTTGCTGCTCGGGCCGCCGGTCTCGAGCAAGGCGTTGACCACGCCCGAGAGGCTGCTCACCACATGCTTGCCGGGCTTGCGGGCCTGGCCCACCACAAACACCTCGATGCTGCGCAGGCGCCCCAGGGTGGCGCTGACGGTGAAGTTGCGGTAGACCTTGCCGATGTGGGCGGCCAAGACCCGCTCTACGTCGCTCAAGGGCACGCCGGCCAAACTCAGCGGGCCGACCTTGGGCACCATGATCCGACCGTCGCGGTCGATCGTAAAGGTGCTGCTGACGTCAAAGAGCCCGTTGACCTGGACCACGATCTCGTCCCCTACCCCCAAAACATACCCAGCAGGCACAGGAGCGGCCTGGACTGGCGCGAAGCTGCTGGCCTTGGCAAAGAGCTCGTAGCCGTAGAGCCGCAGCGGTACCCCGGTGGCCCCAAAAACGAAACGCTGGAACTCGGTCTCGTCAGCCTTGGCGCGCCTGACGGCCTCGCTGGCGGTCTCGTCGGTGGCGGCGTCGTCTGCCGCCTGGTTGCTGTTCTGTTGCGTCGCGTCGCTGGCGTTGGACTGAGCGTCTGCCGGGCCACCCAGTTTGGGGGCAGACTTGCTGCTTTTCAGGGGCCCCTTGCCCGACTTCGAATCGGCCTTGCCCCGGTTAAGAACACCGTCAGCGGAATTGGAGGCTTCGCCAAGATCGCCCCCGCTGGCGTTGGACTGCATTGCGTTACCCAAG
>CANGHQ010000092.1 GCA_947453585.1 Burkholderiales bacterium
TCAGGCGCAGCTCGCGCCCGCCCAGTGCGATGGCAAGGTGGCCCTGGCCGTCTGCCGCCAAGGCGGTGATGGGCGCGTCAAAGCGGCGCACCTCCAAGGCTTGCCGCCCGTCCAGACGGTAGAGCACCGCCCCGGCGCTGATCCACAGATGCTGGCCGTCACTGGCAATGTCGTCAATGCCGGGCAGGTTCAAGACCACGGCGGCCTCGTCGAGCGCGCGGTTGGGCTTGATGGCGCCGTCCATGATGGGCACGGTAATGGCGGCGGTGCCACGCCCGAGCAGGCGGTCAAACCACCGTTGAATAGGGCTTGACATCAGGCATTCCTCCAGCGCTGTTCGTACTGGGAAAACCCAGGGTCTGCACCGGTGAGCTTGTAGCGCCCGATGCGGTTATTGGAAATGCCGCCCAGGTACAAATAGCCCTGGTGTTCGCGCATGGAGGTGATCATGGGGTGGTTCTCGCCGCCCAGGTCCCACAGGGTTTCCAGCACCTCGCCGCGCTCGTTGAACTTCAGCACGCAGCCGGTGTTGATGTTGGGGAACAGCCACTCGTCCAGGGCCACCCGCTGCGCCATGCGCTTGCGAAAGCCGGGCATGCGCATGGCCAGGTCGTAGGCCGGGGCGCGCATCCCCACCAGCGCCAGCCAGTAGTTGCCATCGGATGCCAGGTTGATGTTGTCGGGGTAGCCCGGCAGGTTGTCCAGCACCATTTCCACTTGGCCGGAGCGCGGGCCGTCAAACCAGTAGCGCTTGATGCAGCAGCCCCAGGTCTCGGCAAACAAGATGGACTGGCGGTCGGTCGCGATGCAAATGCCGTTGGGGAAACGCAGGCCGCGCAGCACGGTGCGCGTGCTGCCGTCGCGCGGGTCGTAGCAGACGATGCGGCCGTTGCCACGCGCCTCCAGCCCGTCCACCGGCCACTCGTGCATTTCATAGCGCACCGTGGCTTCGCTAAAGAAGATGCGGCCGTCGTCGGCAATGTCCAGGTCGTCGGCCAGACGCAAGCGGCTGTCGTCGTTGATCGAGGCCCAGCTGCGGTTGGTCTCGTCGGTCACGCGCTGCACTTCACGATCAGGTGTCACACGGTACAAGCCCATGCCGCCCACGCAGACGTTAAGGTTGAAGTCGCGGTCAAACGCCATGCCCAGCGGCGTGCCGCCAATGTGGGCAAACACTTCCATCTGCTGGTAGTCAGGCGCCAGGAAACGCATGATGTCGCCGTGGCGCGAGCCGGCATACAGGTGGTTGTCGCGGTCCAGGATCACGTCCTCGGGGCCTTCGATGCGACCCAGGCCAATGAGTTCTACGTCGCGCAGCTTGTTGTTGACGGCCCAGACGCCGCCGCCCTCGGCGCTGCAGTCGGGCGCCACACCTAAGCGGTGGTAGGTGGGGCTGACATAGACCTTGCTCAAAATACGATGGCGGTTTTTGAGCCAGCGCACGTCAATGATGGCCGCCGCAATCAAGATGCCAGCCAGCACCATGCGCGTAATGCCGCCGGGCGCCGACAGCGAGGTCAGGCCGTTGATGATCAAGAGCACGATGAGCGTGCCCACCACCGCCTTGGTAACCGAGCCGCGCCCGCCACCCAAACTTATACCGCCCAGCACCGCTGCGGTGAGCACCAGTACTTCCATGCCCACGCCAATGTCGGCGCCGGCCGTGGCCAGCCGCGAGGCAAAAAAGCAGCCAGCCGCGCCCGTCAACATGCCGCTGGCGACGTAACACAGAGCCACCGTGCGGTTGACCGCAATGCCGCTGTTATAGGCAGAGCGGCGCGAGCCGCCAATGGCCACTATGTGCCAGCCCAGGCGCAAGCGCGTCAGCAGCACATGGCCGCCAATGGCTGCCACCAAAAAAGCCCAGGCCACGGTGGGCAGGCCCATCCAGGTGCCGTTGCCCAAAAAGTCCCACACCTCAGACTCGGGCACATAGCCGGCAATCTCGGTGGAATAGCGCAGGCTCAAGATCTCATAGACCGAGCGAAAAATAATCAGGGTGATCAGCGTGGTCAAAAACGCCCGCAGGCGCAGGTAGCCAATCAGAATGCCGTTAACCGCACCCAACAAACCGCCGCACACCACCGTGCCCAGCACCGCCACGGGCACTGGCCACTTCAGGATGTGCATCATCACCAGCGCGCAAAAGTTGGTCAGGGCAAAGATGGAGCCGACCGACAGGTCAATGCCGCCCACAATCATCACCAGCGCCAGGCCAAACACAATAAAGCCCACTTCACCGGCCTGGCGCAAGGTGTCGGCCATCACGATGGGGGTGTAAAAGCCGGGCACCAACTGGCCCGAGGCGATGACCACCAGCGCCAACAAAATCACGGGGATAGCGGTCTCGGTCCAGCGCTTGGACAGGATCTCGCCAAGCCAGTGGTCCGGCCAGTACCGGTAACGCAGACGGGTCAGGGTTTCGCTCATGGGGTGCACCAATTCAGAGAACTACATAAAAGGGGGGTGGCCTGCCGCTCAGGCTTCGGCCACCCCGTTGCTCACAGCGCCCTAAAGGCGCTTTCAAGGCTTAGGACTTGGCAGGCAACTTCCAGCACGTGCCTTCGATCGAGGCGTTGTCCTTGGTAATCGGAATCAAGGTGGTGTAGATGTTTTGCTTGGCCACACCGGGCTTCATGCCGCCTTGCACCAGCCACTTGATCATGGCCGCCATATTGCTGGCTTGGGTGGGTACGTCATAACTGACGTCGAGGTTGTACGCACCGGCCTTGACCTGGTCACAGGCGCCCTTTTGCTCGCCGCCGCCCGACGTTGCCAGGAACAATTTACCAGTCATGCCCGCTTCTTTGACCGCTGCAGCCGTACCGATGTCCATGCCGTCCCAGAAACCAACAATGCCGCAGAGATCCGGGTTTTGCTTGAGCACAGTTTGCGTCAGTGCCTTGGCCTTGGCGGCGTCCCAGTCAGCGGCCTGGTTAGAGACCACTTTCACCTCGGGGTGCTTGGCCAGAATGTTTTCCACGCCTTTGAGCGTGTAAGCGCTGGCTGCTGCCGTGGGTGCGCCCTGCACGATGGCGATCTTGTTGGACTTGCCTTTGCAAGACTCCACCACCGCCTCGGTCATGCGCTCGCCAATGTCCACCCAGTCGGCGCCCACAAAGGCAGTTGAAGCTTGCGAAGAACGCATATTGATCTGCACCACGTAAATACCTTCGGCCTCAGCCTTGGCAATCAGCTTGGCGTAGGTTTGCACGTCGGGGTTGTGGATCACGATGACGGCGGGCTTCTCGGCAATCAGCGCGGTAAAGGCCTGCGCACCGGCGTTGGTGTTCCAGTTGGGGTCACGCACCACCACCTTCATGCCCGAGGCTTCGAGCTCTTTTTTCAGGCCCTGGTGCCAGCCGATGGCCAGGTCAAAGCCGTAGGCCACGGGAATAAAGGCCACTGTTTTACCGGCAAGCGCTTTTTTGTAGCCCTCGCGAAACGGCTCGTCCAGTCCCTTGCTTTGCGCAAAGGCTGGCAGCGCGACGGCTGCGCCCAGGGCCAGGCCGGCGACGGCCTTAACCAGATTTTTAAGCACGTGTTTTGCTTGATGCATCGTTGTCTCCTAGGTTGAAAAAGTGAATTGCACGCTGGGTGAGCCGGGTGCGCGGCATGCTCAGATGTCCCCTTGCTGCGCGGTTTCTTCGTTGCGCGGGTTGAGGACAGAATCAATCAAAATCGCGGCCAAGAGCACCAGGCCCTTGATGATGTTTTGTACCGAATACGAGATGTCCATGATGGTCATGCCGTTGAGCATGGTGCCAATGAGCAGCGTGCCGATGATCACGTTGACCACCCCGCCGCGCCCGCCCGACAGACCAATGCCGCCCAGCACCACCACCAGCACCACGTCGTAGACCATGGTGGAGTTGTAGATGCGCGTGGGCATGCTGTTGACCGACGCCGCCATCACCAGACCGGCAAACAGGCCAATCAGCGCCGCGAGCAAATACTCCAGCAAGATGATGGGCCGTGTGGGCAAGCCCGTAGCGCGGGCAGTCAAGGGGTTGTCGCCAATGGCGTAGATAAATGCACCGGCGCGCAGACGGCGCAGCAGCAGCGCCATGAGTGCGCAGGCCAGGCCAAACATCAGCACCGGCATGGGAATGCCGCCCAGGCTGCCGCGCCCGATCCAAACCACGGCGTCCAGCGTCTGCGGCCACTGCACCACTTCCAGCTGAAAAATCGCCGCCTGCCCCAGCCCCGCCAAAAACAGGCCCGAGGCCAGCGTGGTGAAGAGTGAGGGCACTTCGGCATAGGCAATCAGCCAGCCGTTAACCAAGCCAAACAGCAAAGACAAAACCACTGCCTGCAAGGCCGCCACTTCAATCGACTGGCCGTTGCTGACCGACTGCAGCAAAAAGCCCGAAGGCACGGCCAGCGCGGCAATCATCGAAATATCGATGCCCCGGCCAATGACCACCACCGCCATGCCCAGGCCCAAGATGCCCAAAATGGCCACGTTTTGCAGCAAGGTCAACAGGTTGTCCACCTGCGCAAAACCGGGCAGCAGCAGCAAAAAGCCGCCAAACATCACCAGGAACAGGATGAAAACAATGGTTTGTTGGGTGGCGCGCAGTTTGGGCATGGGGTTCTCGTTCAGATCAGGGCGGCGTGCAGGGTTTGGCGCAGTTCGCGCTTGATGATCTTGCCGTTGAGGTTGCGCGGCAAGGGCTCGGTGTCTATGGTCCAGGTCTCGGGCACGGCGTAGTCGGACATGCGCTGGCTGCAAAAGGCCTGCAAGGCCTGGGCCGTGCTGTGTTCGCTGATGGCGCGCACCGACACAAAGGCGTGCACCCGCTCGCCCAGCACCGCGCAGGGCACGCCCACCAGCGCCACTTCGAGCACGTCGGGGTGTTCGCTCAGCACGTTTTCCACCTGCGCGCAGTACACCTTGTAGCCGCCGCGGTTGATCACGTCTTTTTTGCGGTCCAGCACGCGCACATAGCCTTGGGCGTCCATGCTGCCGATGTCGCCCGAGCGCCAAAAGCCTGCCTTGAATTCGCTGGCCGTGGCCGCTTCGTTGCGCCAGTAACCCGGCACCACCATGGGTCCGGCAATCCAGATCTCGCCCACGGCGCCGCGCGCGACCTCAAAGCCCGCCTCGTCCATGATGCAAATCTCGCCGCAGGGCACGGGCAGGCCCACGCTGTCGCGGTGGCTGTCGGTCTGGCCCTGGGGCATGATGGTGGCGGGTGAGCAGGTCTCGGTGGCGCCATACGCGTTCATCAGCGTCAGGCCGGGCAGGCGCTGCGCCAGCCCGTCAATCGTGGCCGTGGGCATGGACGCGCCGCCAAAAGCGCCAATGCGCCAGGCGCCCAGGTCATGCGCCTGCAAGTCGGGCAGCAAGAGGCACAGGTTGTACATGGCCGGCACCATGATGGTGTGGGTAATGCGCTCGGCGCTGGCCAGGCGCACAAAGTCTGCCGCCCTGAACTGCGCCATCACCACCGTCGTGCCCTGGCAATACAGCATGGTGTAGAGCTGGGCCACCAGACCGGTGACGTGGCTCATGGGCACGGCCACCAGCGAAATATCGCGCTCGCCCAAGCCCATGCGCTCCACGAAATGCATTACCGAATGCACGATGTTGAGGTGCGTGAGCATGGCGCCCTTGGGCCGCCCGGTGGTGCCCGATGTGTACAGCAGCACCGCCAAATCTTCTTCTTTCGCCGGGTGCGGCTGGGTTTGCGGCTGCGCCTGCATCAGGCTGGCAAAGGGCTCAAAGCCATCGGCGGGCGCAGTGCCGGTGACAAAGCGCATGCGCAGCGCTGGCAGTTGGGCGGGGGCGGGTTGCCATGCGGCCACGTCGGGGGCGCAGACCAGCGCCACGGCGCCCGAGTCGCTCAGCACGTATTCGAGCTCCATGCCACGTGCACGCGAACTGACAGGCACCAGCACCGCGCCCATCCAGGCGCAAGCCAGCGTCACGATGATGAACTCGGGCGAATTGCCCAGGTGCATGGCAACCCGGTCGCCACTGAGCACGCCACGCAGGGCCAGGCCGCCAGCACATTTGGTGGCAGCGTGGTGCAGCTCGCGCCAGCTCAGGCGCATGTCACCACACACCACGGCCAAGCCCTCGGGCCGCTGGGCCAGGGCAGACGCCAGCATCTCTGCCACGTGCGCGGGGCGCTGGGCGTAGCACAGCACCAGGCGGTTTTCAAAATGGTTTTCCCGGCGCAGTGCGGTCATGGCTGCAAGCCCTTGTGGTGGTTCAGAAAATGGGGCGGATGCCGGGGCGCTCAGCACGCCGCGCAGCAGCATCTCGATGCAATGCTGCACCGCGTCTTGCAGGCTCTCGGGGGAATGGGTCTCGGGCCGGTACCAGCGGCCAATGCCGCTGAGCGCGCCCACCACGGTAAACGCCGCCACCGCCGCGTCACCCGCCACGATCCAGCCGCGCTGCATGCCTTGTTCGATCAGCACGCGAAAGTCCACGTCCACCTCGCCCTTGCGCTGGCGCAGGGCGCGGCGCTTGTCTTCGCTCAAGGGGTCTTCGCCCACGCGGCTGGCGCACATGCCGAAGTCGCTGGTCACCACCTCGGCGTACAAGGCCATGGCCGCGCGCAGCAAATCGCGCCCACCCAGGCCCGACTCCACCAAAGCGGCCAAACCTTGGTGAAACGCGGTCAGCCCGCGCTCCACGCACTCGATCAGGATTTCTTCCTTGTTGGCGATGTAGTAGTACAGGGTTGGCTTGGTTACTCCCAGGCTCTGGGCGATGTCGTCCAGCGAGGTGCCCTGAAAGCCCTTGCGGGTAAACAGACGGGCACCCGCCAGCAGCACCGCGTCCTTTTTGTCACTGCGCTGGGGCTCACTGGCGCGGTGCGCCCGCCACGGAGATTCCACGGTTTCTCCGGTGCGGGCCGGGCTGGCGAGAGCGGACGATGAAGTGTTCTTTTGCACGGAGCGAAGGTTCTATTCAGGCTTGTTACTTTGCAGTAACTCATCAAACTGAACGAACCATAACCCCCCTGCTTTCGGCAGCGTACGGGGACTTACCCTTGGATGCAGTGCAACATCAGTCGCGCCTGCGACTGCGCGGTGCGGCGGGCGA
>CANGHQ010000093.1 GCA_947453585.1 Burkholderiales bacterium
CCGCTCACGCGTTACCGCTGCGCCGCCTGCGGTTTTGAGGCCAAGCGCCATTTCTGGCAATGCCCGGGCTGCCAGGCCTGGGACAGCTACCCGCCCCGGCGCGTAGAAGAGCTCTGACCGCAACCCCCTTTCCCTTGATAACAACGATGACCCCAAACACCCCCGCCACAGTCACCGCCGAGCAACTCGCCGCCTCCCGCGTGCTGGTGGTGGGCGACGTGATGCTGGACCGCTACTGGTACGGCGCGGTTGACCGCATCTCCCCCGAGGCACCCGTGCCCGTAGTGCGCGTGACCCGCGAAGAAGAACGCGGCGGCGGCGCAGCCAATGTGGCGGGCAATATTGCCGCCCTGGGCGCGCAAGCGTCTTTGCTGGCCGTGGTGGGCGACGACGAGGCCAGCCAGCACCTGGAAGCGCTACTGGCCAAAACCGGCATCCAAACCCACTTTGGCCGCGACGCCGAACTCAAGACCACGGTCAAGCTGCGCGTCATTGGCCGCCAGCAGCAGCTCTTGCGCCTAGACTTTGAGAACACCCCCAAAAACCGCGTGCTAGCCGACCAGACCGCCCGCTTTGCCGCGCTTCTGCAAGCACAAGACGCCATCATTTTTTCAGACTACGGCAAAGGCAGCCTGGCCCAGGTGGGCGACATGATTGCCCAGGCCCGGGCGGCTGGCAAACCCATTCTGATTGACCCCAAGGGCAGCGACTACGCGCGCTACCAAAACGCCACCGTCATCACCCCCAACCGCTCGGAAATGCAAGAAGTGGTGGGTGCCTGGAGCAGCGAAGAAGAGCTGCGCACCAAGGCCCACGCCCTGCGCGCGCGCCTGCACCTGGACGCCGTGCTGGTGACCCGCAGCGAAGAAGGCATGACCCTGTTTGACGCCGAGGGCGAGCTGCACGTGAGCGCCCAGGCGCGCGAGGTGTTTGACGTGACCGGCGCGGGCGACACGGTGATTGGCACCATGGCTACGCTCTTGGGCGCGGGCCTGAGCCTGCGCCAGGCCCTGCCCTTGGCCAACCGGGCCGGCGGCATTGTGGTTGGCAAATTTGGCACCGCCACGGTGTCCTACCAGGAGTTGTTTGCATGACGCGCATTGTGGTTACCGGCGCGGCCGGCTTTATTGGCAGCCAAATCATTGCCGGGCTCAACGCCCGAGGCATTGACAACATCATTGCGGTGGACGAGCTCACCCAAGGCGACAAGTTTCGCAACCTGGCCGGCCTCAAAATTGCCGACTATGTGGACGCCGACGCTTTTTACGGCCCATTTGCCGCCCAGCGCTACGGCCATGTGGAAGCCGTGTTCCACGAAGGCGCTTGCAGCGACACCATGGAACTTGACGGCAAGTACATGATGCAAAACAACTTCGAGACGTCCAAGCAACTGTTCCACGCCGCGCAGTCGCAAGGCACGCGGCTTTTGTACGCATCGTCCGCCGCCACCTATGGCGGCTCGGCCACCTTCAAAGAAAACCCAGCTTTTGAGGCGCCGCTCAACGTCTACGGCTACTCCAAACTGCTGTTTGACCAAGTGATGCGCCGCGAGCTTGGCGCCCAGTTGCAAGAAGCGCGCACCCAGGTGGTGGGTTTTCGGTATTTCAACGTCTACGGCCCGCACGAGCAGCACAAGGGCCGCATGGCCAGCGTGGCCTACCACCAGTTCCACCAGTTTCGGGCTGAAGGCCGGGTCAAGCTGTTTGGTGAATACGGCGGCTACGCCCCGGGCGCGCAAATGCGCGACTTCGTGTTTGTGGACGACGTGGTGGCCGTCAACCTCTGGTACTTTGACCACCCCGAGAAAAGCGGCATCTTCAACCTCGGCTCGGGCCGTGCCCAGGCTTTTAACGACGTCGCCTGCGCCGTGGTCAACACCTTGCGCGCTGCCGACGGCCACGTGCCTCTGGCCCTTGACACGATCGCTGCCATGGGCTTGGTGGAATACATCGCCTTTCCTGACGCGCTGCGTGGCAAATACCAGTGCTACACCCAGGCCGATCTGGGCGCCCTGCGCGCCAGCGGCTGCGACCACGCCTTTGCCGATGTGGCCACCGGCGTGGGCAAATACGTGCAGTGGCTGGCGGCGCAAGCCTGAGCCCCCCGCCCCAGCAGGCCACCCATGCGCAGACTGCACCCCATGCACCGAGTGCGCCACCTCTGTCAGTTTTTGCTTGGCGCCATGGCGGGCCTCAGCGTCAGCCTGTGCCTAGCTGCCACCGAAGCAAACCTTGCCTCCGAGGCCGAGTTGGACAGCATCAAAGGCCTGGGCCCGGCCAGCACCGCGCGCATCTTGCGGGCGCGGGAACACAGCCCGTTCAAAGACTGGGCCGACTTTTTGCGCCGCGTCAAAGGCTTCAAAAACAGCAGCGCCGCTCGCCTGTCTGAGTCTGGTTTGACCGTCAACGGCCAGCCTTTTGAAGCCCCGGCCAAGGCCAAAGCCGCGCCCTAAGCCGCGCGCCCCGCCCACCCCAGCCAACCAAGCGCGCAAGGAGACCCCCAAATGCTGTCCATCGTCGCGATTTGCACCGGCGCCTGCTTGGGCGCCCTGGCGCGCTGGCAACTCGGTCTGTGGCTCAACCCGCTGGGCGTGGCCGGAGCCACCCTGCCCTTGGGCACGCTGGCGGCCAACTGGATTGGCGGCTATTTGGTCGGCATTGCGGTCGCCCTGTTCCAAGCGCTGCCGCAGCTTGACCCGGTGTGGCGCCTGGCCTTGATTACCGGGTTCTTGGGCGCTTTGACCACCTTTTCCAGCTTTTCAGCCGAAGTGATTGCCATGCTCGGGCAGCAAAAGTACGTGCTGGCCCTGGGCACGGCGGCGCTGCATTTGTTGGGCTCGCTGCTGCTCACGGTGGCGGGTATGCGCACGCTGGGGCATTTTTTACCGGCGCAAATCTAACTGCCAGTGGATTGCTAACTGCCGATAGATTGCCGCGCTTCGCTCGCAATGACTGGCTTGCCGCTCTTCGCTCGCAATGACGGCATTTGCGGAATGTGAAAGTTCAGACATTAAATCGGCAGCACTTGCCCCATATCAGGCCGCTCCAGCCACGCAGCAAACTCAATGGCGAGCTGCTGAGCGGCGCTGGCGGCGCCTGTCCAGGCAGCGACCCGGCTGGCCAAGTCGTTGCCGTAGCGGGCAAAGTCGCTGCGATCGGGCAGTTTGGCGTTCGGCAGGGTTTGCAGCCACGCGGGGTTGGGCGCCAGCAGCACCATCGAGTCCAGCGCCGACGTCGCCCGGTGTCGCGACTTCAAGCCCTTGTCTAACCATCCCGGCACCACCGCTTTCTGAAAGTGCGGGTACAGCACGATGCCCGCGCCTGGCGCTGAACTTTGAGCCGACGTATCTTTAACCAACGGATCTTCAGCCGCGTTTGCTGCGCGCGCCGGGTGCGCTGCCGCAGGCAAACCGGCATAGCGCAAATGCAAGTGGTAGTCGGTAATGCCGCCGTCCCAATAGGCGCCGGGCGGCGCACCGGCAATGTCGTGCACCGCCTTTAAAACAAAGGGAATCGAGCAGCTGGCCTGCAGCGCGTCCATAAAGTTACCCTCGGTCAGCGCGCATTGCAGGGTTTGGTAGTCGCCCGCGTCAAAGGGCAGCGAAGCGCCTTGGGCAGAAAACACCACCCGCTCCAGCCAGCCACCTAAAGCGCGGCGCTGCACTGCGTTGCTCAAAAAAGCAGCTGCGTAACCCACGGGCGTCAGCCACGGGTGCTCGCGGCGCAGCAGGCGCTGCCCGTGCGAGGTCATGATGTGCAACTGGTAGCGCGGGTGGCTCAGCACCTCGGCAATACGCCCGCCGTAAAAGGCTTGCAGGTTCTGGCCAAACTCGTCGCTCACCTGCTGCGCGCTCACGCGCTTTTGGCCTTCGGGCAGCTCGTAGTGCTGGTGGATGTAGTCGTGCTCCAGCCGCTCAAAGGCGGCCACCGGCTGGTTCAGGCAGGCCGTGGCCATGCGCCAGGCGCCAATGGACGCGCCCACCAGCGCCACGTTTTGGCTGCTTTGCGGCAGCCATTGGCCAAATATAAAACGGTCCAGCGGCCCCAATATCAAGCCCTTGGGGCCACCGGCGGCGGCCGGAATCACGCCCACGTGCGCGGGCAGCAGGCCGTGCGCCTGCACATGGGCGCGGGCGCGGGCCCCGGCGTAGATATTGAGCGCGCGCATGGTCTGGCCCTGCCGTTATTTGCGCAAACCTTGTAACTTGGAAAACGCCGACGCCATGGCGCTGGGGCCTTGGGGTTCGGGGGCGCGCTGCTGGGGGCGCTGGCCGCGGGCGGCGCCTTCAAAGCGGTTGTCGCGCGGCGCGTTGCGGTCGCCGCCACCACCACTGCCTCGTGGCGCCTCGCCCAGCTTCATGGTCAGCGCAATGCGCTTGCGCGCCACGTCCACTTCCACCACCTGCACTTTGACGATGTCGCCGGTCTTGACCACCTCGCGCGCGTCGTTCACAAACTTGTGGGCCAACTGGCTCACGTGCACCAGGCCGTCTTGGTGCACGCCCAGGTCCACAAAGGCGCCAAAGGCCGCCACGTTGCTCACCGTGCCTTCCAAAATCATGCCTTCGATCAGGTCTTTGATGTCGTTCACGCCGTCTTGCAGGCGCGCCACCTTGAAGTCCGGGCGCGGGTCGCGGCCGGGTTTTTCCAGCTCACCCAAAATGTCTTGCACCGTGATGACGCCAAACTTATCGTTGGCAAACAGCTCGGGGCGCAGGGTTTTGAGCATGTCGGCGCGGCCCATCAGTTCGGCCACGGGTTTGCCGGCTTTGGCCATGATCTGTTCCACCACCGGGTAGGTTTCCGGGTGCACCCCGGTCATGTCCAACGGGTTGTCGCCCCCGCGAATGCGCAAAAAGCCCGCGCTTTGCTCAAAAGTCTTGGCGCCCAGGCCGGCCACTTGCAGCAGCTGCTGGCGGTTGGCAAAAGCGCCATTGGCCTCGCGCCAACGCACCACCGCCTTGGCCACGGTGCCTGAGAGGCCCGACACGCGCGAGAGCAGCGGCACGCTGGCGGTGTTCAGGTCCACGCCCACCGAGTTCACGCAGTCTTCCACCACGGTGGCCAGGGTTTTGGCCAGCTCGCTTTGGTTGACGTCGTGCTGGTACTGGCCCACGCCAATCGATTTGGGGTCAATCTTGACCAGTTCGGCCAGCGGGTCTTGCAAGCGCCGGGCAATGCTGGCGGCGCCGCGCAGGCTCACGTCCACGTCTGGCATTTCTTGGCTGGCGTATTCGCTTGCGCTGTAGACCGAGGCCCCGGCCTCGCTCACCACCACTTTGTCTATAGCTACGCCGCCGCCCTTGGACAGTTGTTTGATCAGGTCGCCCGCCAGTTTGTCGGTCTCGCGGCTGGCGGTGCCGTTGCCAATGGCAATCAGGTTCACGCCGTGGCGCAGGCACAGGGCGCCCAGGGCGTGCAGCGATCCTTCCCAGTCTTTGCGCGGCTCGTGGGGGAAGACAGTGGCGGTTTCCACCAGCTTGCCGGTGGCGTCCACCACCGCCACTTTCACACCGGTGCGGATGCCCGGGTCCAGGCCCATCACCACGCGCGGGCCGGCCGGGGCGGCCAGCAGCAAGTCGCGCACATTGTCGGCAAACACCTTGATGGCCACGCCCTCGGCATCTTCGCGCAGGCGGGCAAACAAGTCGCGCTCGGTGGACAGGCTGAGCTTGACGCGCCAGGTCCAGGCCACGCATTTGCGGATCAAATCGTCTGCGGCGCGGCCCTGGTGGCTCCAGCCCAGGCGCAGCGCAATGCGGGCCTCGGCCAGCGACACCACGGGGCCCTTGGCCTTGGGCGCGGCTTCGGGCGCGGCAAGCGCAAAAGCAGCGTCGGGCAGCACCAGCTTGGCGTCCAAAATCTCGAGCGCGCGGCCCCGAAACACGGCCAGCGCGCGGTGCGAAGGCACACGGCCTATTGCTTCGTCATAGGCAAAATAGTCGCGAAACTTGGCTACCTCGGGCTGGTTTTCGTCTTTGCCCTCAATACGCTTGCTTTGCAGCAGGCCCTGGTCCCAAAGCCAGGCGCGCAGGTCTTGCACCACGGCGGGCGCCTCGGCCCAGCGCTCGCTGAGCAAATCGCGCACACCGTCCAGCACCAAGAGCACGGTTGAGAAATCGGTCTGTTTGTCCTCGCCCTCCACCACGGGGCGCATGGGCACCACATAGGCCAGCGCCTCGTCGGCGGGCACCAGGTGCGGGTTGGCAAACAAGGCGTCGGCCAAGGGTTCGAGCCCGGCCTCGCGCGCCAACTGGCCCTTGGTGCGGCGCTTGAGCTTGAAGGGCAGGTAAATGTCCTCGAGTTCTTGCTTGGTGGCGGCGGCCTCAATGGCCGCGCGCAGCGCCGGGGTCAGCTTGCCCTGCTCGTCAATCGCCTTGGCCACCACCAAACGGCGGTCGCGCAGCTCGCGCAAATAGGACAAACGGGCCTCTAGCTCGCGCAACTGAATGTCGTCCAGCCCGTCGGTCACCTCTTTGCGGTAACGGGCGATAAAGGGCACGGTGGCGCCACCGTCCAACAAGGCCACAGCGGCCTCGACTTGGTTGGGGCGAACACGGATTTCTTGTGCGATCTGCGCGATGATTTTTTGCATGACAACCTAGGGTGAGCCAGCGCGGGGGCTGGGCTCGGGGGGGGGGGCGGGTACGGGGTGAAAAAGCCTAGAACACAGTGCGTGACGGCGTCGGGAAAAGTGTGCAGTTTACCGCTCCACGCTGCACTCTGGCGGCCTCAACGCGCCTAAAAGCGCGCTCCCATAAACGCCCCGAAACGATTGGAAACTGCTGCACTTACCGGACTGTCGATGCCTGCAGCCATAAAAAAGTCGGATCCCGTCCCAGCACTCGCTTACCGCAAGCAAGCTGGGTTTGGGGTAAGCGAATCTCGATTGAGTGATCTGAAGCGCCTGGGCGGCAAAAAAATTTGCAACTTTTATGACCCACCGCTGCTATTTAACGATAGAAATATGGATACCATTTCGGCAA
>CANGHQ010000094.1 GCA_947453585.1 Burkholderiales bacterium
CAGCTCGGCGCCGCCGGTCTGGTGACCGAGACCAACAAACAGTGGCGCCGGGTGGTGGTGGAAAAGCCCTTTGGCCACGACCTGGAATCGGCGCAGGCGCTCAACACGCAGTTGCGCCACAGCCTGTCTGAGTCGCAGATTTACCGCATGGACCACTTTCTGGGCAAAGAGACGGTGCAAAACATCATGCTCATGCGCTTTGCCAACGGCATTTTTGAGCCGCTGTGGAGCCGCGAACACATTGACCACGTACAAATCACCGTGGCCGAGACGGTGGGCGTGGAAGCGCGCGCCGCGTTTTACGAGACCACGGGCGCCATGCGTGACATGGTGCCCAACCACGTGTTCCAGCTGCTGGCACTGACGGCCATGGAGTCGCCCGCCTCGTTTGACGCCGACGCGGTGCGCAACGAAAAAACCAAGGTGCTGGACTGCGTGCACGCCGTCAACGCCGCCACTGACAGCGTGCGCGGCCAGTACACGGCCGGTGAGCGCGACGGCGAGGCGCTCAAGGCCTACGCCGAAGAGAACGGCGTGGCCCCGGGCAGCGAAACCGAAACCTACCTGGCGCTCAAGCTGGGCATTGACAACTGGCGCTGGGCCGGCGTGCCCTTTTACCTGCGCACCGGCAAGTCCATGAACAAGCGCCAAAGCGAGATCGTGATCCAGTTCAAGCGCCCGCCGCTCTCCTTGTTTCGCAATACCGCTACCGAAGGCCTTACGCCCAACGCGCTGGTGATCAAGCTGCAGCCCGACGAGGGCGCGATGTTGTCCTTTGGTGCCAAAATCCCCGGACCCAAGATTGAGATCGGCCAGGTGCATATGGACTTTCATTACAAAGACTACTTTCAGAACGCGCCGAGCACCGGCTATGAGACCCTGATTTACGACTGCATGATTGGCGACGCCACCCTGTTCCAGCGCTCAGACAGCGTGATGGCCGGCTGGCGCATCGTGCAGCCGGTGCAGCAGTACTGGGCTGCCGGGGGCGCGCCGCTGGCGCATTACGCCGCCGGTTCGGCCGGACCACAAGAAGCGCAAGACCTGCTGCAGAAAAGCGGCCGGGAGTGGCGCGAGCTCTGAAACCTGGGGGCCGCCGCTGTCATGTCCAAAATCATCGTCTTCGCCTTCCCGGTCTTTTTGCTGCTGATCGCGCTGGAGCTGTGGTGGGACCGGCGGCATGTGCGTCTGGCAGCGGCCAGCGGAGCGGTGGCCAAAAGCCGCTACGGCCTGAGCGACACCCTGAGCAGCCTGAGCATGGGCATGCTCAGCCAGGTGACGGGGGTGTTTGGCAAATTCATTGGCATTGCCATTTACGCCGCGCTGTTTGGCAGCGTGGCGCTGTGGCCGCAGGCCGAATTGTGGAACCACTGGTACGGCTGGTTTTTGGCGCTGGTGCTGTACGATTTTTGCTACTACTGGCTGCACCGGGCCGGCCACGAGGTGGCGCTGTTTTGGGCCGCGCACGTGGCGCACCACCAAAGCCAGCACTACAACCTGTCTACCGCGCTGCGCCAAACGTCTACCGGCGCGCTGTTTGGTTGGATTTTTTACCTGCTCATGGCGGTGCTCGGCGTGCCGCCGTTGCTATTTGGCATCGTAGCGCTGGTGGATTTGCTTTACCAGTTTTGGGTGCACACCGAGCACGTGGGGCGCCTGGGCTGGTTTGACCGGGTGTTTTGCTCGCCGAGCAACCACCGAGTGCACCACGCCATCAACGACGGCTATGTGGACCGCAACTACGGCGGTATCTGGGTGATTTGGGACCGCATGTTTGGCACGTTTGCGCCCGAAGTGCAACCCTGCGTCTACGGCACGCGCACGCCACTCAACAGCTGGGACCCAATCTGGGCCAATCTGGCGGTGTACGCCGAACTGTGGCGCCGCGCCGGTGCGGCGCCCCGCTGGGGCGACAAGCTGCGCGTGTGGCTCAAGCCGCCGGGCTGGCTGCCTGAGGGCGGCAGCTGCCAAATGGCTGGCGGTGCCCAAGCCTTTGACCTGACCGCCGTGCGCACCTACGCGCCGCCGCTCCAAGGCGCCCAGATGGTTTACGCTGCTGCGCAGAATCTGCTGCTCACCGCGCTAGGCGCCTGGTATTTGTGGAATGTGGACGCGCAGGCCCTGCCGCTGGCCGCACTGGGCGCCGTAGCGATGGCGCTGGGCTTGTGGGCGCTGGGACGCTATTTGCAGCAGCAACTGGCCTGGTGGAGCACGCTGGGTCTGCAAGCGCTGGCGACCGCTGGGGTGCTGGCGATCAGCCCGCTGGGCCTTTAAGCCCGGGCCCGCCGGTTCAGACGCCGGGCGCTTCGCCCGCGTTGCTCGGCGGCGTCACGCCCAAGTGCCGGTAGGCGGCCAGCGTGGCAATGCGCCCGCGCGGCGTGCGCTGCAAATAACCTTGCTGAATCAAATAGGGCTCGATCACGTCCTCAATGGTTTCGCGTTCTTCACCAATGCTCGCCGCAATGTTGTCCAGGCCCACCGGGCCGCCGTCAAAGCGGTGGATCACTGCCTCCAAGAGCTTGCGGTCCATCAAATCAAAGCCCTGCGGATCCACATCCAACATAGCAAGCGCGCGGTTGGCGATGTCTAGCGTAATGGTGCCCACGCCCTTGACCTCGGCGTAGTCGCGCACCCGGCGCAAGAGCCGGTTGGCAATGCGCGGCGTGCCGCGTGAACGCCGCGCTATCTCAAAGCCGCCCTCGGGGTCGGTTGGCACTTTCAGCAGGCCGGCGCTGCGGGTCACGATGCGCAGCAGTTCCTCGGACGTATAAAACTCCAGCCGCGCCACGATGCCAAAGCGGTCGCGCAGCGGGTTGGTCAGCATGCCCGCGCGCGTGGTGGCGCCCACCAGGGTAAAGGGCTGCAAATCGAGCTTGATGGAGCGCGCCGCCGGGCCTTCGCCAATCATGATGTCGATCTTGTAGTCCTCTAGCGCGGGATACAAGATCTCTTCCACCACTGGGCTCAGGCGGTGGATTTCGTCAATAAACAGGACGTCGTTTTTTTCCAGATTGGTCAAAAGCGCCGCCAGGTCTTTGGGCTTTTCAAGCACCGGGCCACTGGTTTGTCTTAAATTAACACCCAATTCGTGGGCGATGATGTGCGATAGCGTGGTTTTGCCCAGCCCGGGCGGGCCAAAGAGCAGCACGTGGTCGAGTGCCTCGTCGCGCTTTTTGGCCGCACCAATAAAGATTTCCAACTGCTCGCGCACCTTGGCCTGGCCCACGTAGTCGTCAAGCATTTTGGGGCGCAAAGCGCGCTCAATGGCTTCTTCAGCGCCCGAGGCGGGCACGGCAGAAACCATGCGCGCGGCCGGGGCGCTGGCGGGATAGGGGGCGAAATCGTCGGTCTGAATGCTCACTGGAAATACCCAAAAATGGTCGCTAGCGTCGCCAACGGGGCGCGGAGAAGAAATGGCAACAAGCCGCCATGGTAGCGGGCGTGGGGCCTGCGTCGGTGTTGAGAACCGGCCGGCGCCTTACGCATTGTCGTACGCCCGCTGCATGGAGCGGCCGCAAAACCGATGCAGCCGGTAGAATCAACTGGCATTTGGCGGCTACCTGCACCCAGGGAGTTTGTGCTGCGTTTGTGCTCTTTGTCACTTTTTACCGAACCATTTCCTTGCCCCACACCACGCGCTCCGCCATGCCTCAGCATGTCGCCATCATCATGGACGGCAACCGCCGTTGGGCCAGTGCGCGCGGGTTGCCCAAGGCGGTGGGCCATGGCGCTGGCTCACGCAGGGTGCGCGCCATTGTGCAGGCCTGCGGCGAGCGCGGTATTTCGCACCTCACGCTGTTTGCGTTTAGCACCGAAAACTGGCGTCGTCCGCTCGACGAGGTCAGCAGCCTGATTGGCCTGCTGACGCTGTATTTGCAAAAAGAGATCGGTAACCTCAACGCCCAAGGCGTGCGCCTGCGCGTGATTGGCGACACCTCCGGGTTTGACCAGCGCGTGCAAGCCCTGATCCGCGACGCCCAGAGCAGCACCGACCACAACCGCAGCATCACCCTGACGCTGGCGCTGAACTACGGCGGGCGCTGGGACATGCTCCAGGCCGTCAAGGCCTGGCAACTGGCGCATCCGGGCCAGTCTGCTGAAACCATCAGCGAAGCAGCGCTGGAGCCCTACCTGCAAATGGCTGACGCGCCCCCGCCCGACCTGATGATCCGCACCGGCGGCGAGTCGCGCATGAGCAACTTTATGCTCTGGCAAATGGCCTATTCCGAGCTGTATTTCACCGATTTGCTGTGGCCCGAATTCACCCCCGAGTCGCTGGACCAGGCCATTGCCTGGTTTGCCAAGCGCGACCGCCGCTTTGGCGGTGAAAGCACAGTTCCCGCTGCGACGATTGAATCCAAAGCGTCATAAAGCGCGGATAGCATGGCGCGCGACCGTTTGGTTCGATCCATTTTTCTAATATCCATCCCCGTTTCACCATGAAAATTTCCATCTTTGGCACCGGTTACGTAGGTTTGGTCAGTGGCGCCTGTTTGGCAGAAATTGGCCACGATGTGGTCTGCATGGACGTTGATCCACTCAAAATTTCCAACCTCAATATCGGCGTGCTGCCCATCTGGGAACCCGGCCTGGACGCGCTGGTAGAGCGCAATTTCAAGGACGGCCGGCTGCGCTTTAGCAACGACGCGGCGCTGGCCGTGGCGCACGGCGACGTGCAGTTCATCGCCGTGGGCACGCCGCCCGACGAAGACGGCAGCGCCGACCTGCAGTATGTGCTGGCTGTCGCCCAGACCATTGCCACGCACATGACCAAGTACAAGGTCGTGGTGAACAAATCCACCGTACCCGTGGGCACGGCTGACAAGGTGAGCGCTGCGATTAGCGCAGTGCTGGCGCAGCGCGCGGGTGACGCGCCGGCCTTTGACGTGGTGTCCAACCCCGAGTTCCTGAAAGAAGGCGCGGCGGTAAACGACTTCTTGCACCCGGACCGCATTGTTATTGGCAGCGCCAGCGAGCGCGCCAAGGCGGTGATGGCTGATGTGTACGAGCCCTTTATGCGCAACCACGACCGCACGATTTATATGGATGTGCGCAGCGCCGAGCTCACCAAATACGCGGCCAACGCCTTGCTGGCTACCAAGATCAGCTTCATGAACGAGGTTGCCAACCTGGCCGAGCGCCTGGGTGCGGACATTGAGCAGGTGCGCAAGGGCATTGGCTCCGACCCGCGCATTGGCTACCACTTTATTTATCCCGGCTGCGGCTACGGCGGAAGCTGCTTTCCCAAAGATGTGCAGGCCCTGGGCCGCACGGCAGCGCAAATTGGCTACGACACGCCATTGCTTGATGCAGTCGAAGCCGTCAACAAGCGGCAAAAAACGACACTCTTTACCAAGCTGGCCCACCACTTCGGCGGCGCTGCAAATTTGCAAGGCAAAACCATTGCCGTCTGGGGCTTGTCGTTCAAGCCCAAGACCGACGACATGCGCGAAGCCCCCAGCCGCACGCTGATGGAAGCGCTGTGGCAGGCGGGCGCCAAGGTGCAGGCCTTTGACCCGGTTGCCATGCCAGAGACGGGGCGCATTTACCCCGAACACCCGATGCTTGCCCTGTGCCCGGACAAATACGCGGCGCTCACCGGGGCCGACGCGCTGGTGATCTGCACCGAGTGGCAGCAGTTCCGCTCGCCTGACTTTGACGAAATGGCCTTGCGCATGCCGGGCAAGCTCATCGTTGACGGCCGCAACCTGTACCAGCCGGCCAAGATGCAAGCCAGTGGGTGGGGCTATGTGTCGGTAGGGCGCGCTCCCGTCTTGGCCGGATCGGCCGTAGCGGCCTAAGCGGCACTGCGTCTCTCGCACCTCAAATCAAACCCGACGCGGGCGCTACACTGCCGCACCTTACGCTGTACCGGAGAACCCCATGGAAGCCCACGAAGCATCAGAACTGATTGAAGAAACCGAAGGCAGTGACGGCAAAAGCCGCACCGCGCTGACCATTTCCATCCTGGCCATGGTGCTGGCCATCGCCAGCCTGGGCGGCTCGAATGCGGGCAAGGACATCACGCAGGAAAACATCCTGGCGGCCAATAGCTACGCCTTTTACCAGGCCAAATCGATCCGCCAGACCTCGCTCAAGATCGCGGCTACTGACTTGGAGCTGCAGCTTCTGCGCGAGCCCGCCATGCCTGCCGCAGCCAAAGAGGCGATGCAAAAGAAGATTGAGGACTACAAAAAGACCATCGAGCGCTACGAATCCGAGCCCGAAACCAAAGAGGGCAAAAAAGAGCTGCTGATGGTGGCTAAAGAACACGAAGCGGTGCGCGACCACGCCATGCGCCAAGATCCGTGGTTTGACTATGCCGAAGGCGCGCTGCAAATCGCCATCGTGCTGCTGTCGGTGTCTATCGTTGCGGGGTTGCCGGTGCTGTTTTGGGCGGGCGCGGCCTTGGGCGCCCTGGGTGCGCTGTCAGCGCTGAACGGGTTTTTCCTGTTCTATTAGGCTTTTGCGGCCTTTCAGGCCTTGCGCAGCGGGGCCCCGCTGGCGGTGGCGGTGACCACCGCCTCAAAAAACACATTGCCGTCAATGTCGTTGTTGACGCTGTTGTTGCGCTGGCTGAACACCACCTCGGTCTGCGCGGCCCCTGCGGCCATGGCGCGCGCATGGGCTTCTGCACCCGCCAACTGTTGCGCATGTGCAACAGCCGACGCCAAATCCCCAAAATCCACCGGCCCCTGGGCGGTAAACACCTTGAACACGCCGCGCGCGGGCTGGGTCAATGTCAGGTGCACGCGCTGCGACACCTGCCCGAGCACTGCGCCCACAGCATTGGCCACCTCGGCAAACCGTGGCAACTGCAACTCCACCCCCAAGGCGCGGGCCACCGCCGGGTAATAGCTTGAGGCCGGAGCGCCCACGCCGACCAGCGGCATGGACGGCGAAAACTGCAACTGGAACACGGCGCTACTGCCCGCGCCGGGTGCATCTGGGGAAGCG
>CANGHQ010000095.1 GCA_947453585.1 Burkholderiales bacterium
AAGTGCCGTCAAGAAGGCGCTGGAATCGGGGTCTTCCCACATTAATTCCAAGTGGGAAATGATGCCCGGCACATACAGCAAGTCGCAATCGCCGTGTCCAAAGACCTGGTAGGCGATGCTCAGGTCGCCCGATAGAACGTACTGGGTTTGTGGACGGTCGAAAGCCAACATGGGAGCTCTCCAAATAGCGGGTCGGAACAGGCAAGTTGTCAAGCAACTATACCTTTGCGGCGCCCCCAAGCCGTATTTGGAGAAGGATCTGTTTGGATTGGCGGCGCCGTAGCTGACCCCGGAGTTCTACAAGGCTGGTGCGATGCGCTTCCAACTGAACGGACCCAAAGCGTCCAAGGTATGGGGTGCATTGACCTTGGGGTCTATGTGCAGCTTCAGCCATTCCATGGGCTGGGTTTCGCCATGGACCACGATGCGGTGGAAGTTGGGCACGTTGTAGCCATGGTTTTGTGCCATGTAAGCGTCAACCGGGCTTTTGCGGGACGTGATCATGGCTTCGGCCCGGCTGTCGGAGCAAGACACTGCAGGCTTGCCGGACTCGATCTCAATGGCGCAGGGCGCGCCTTTTGCCAGAGGGCTGTCGGAGCGAAACGCGTGCGAGTCACCCATGAGCATCAGGACCGGCATTCCATAGGCCTTGGTACCCTCGGCAATTTTGTCCAAGTACTGCTTGTAGCCGCTCAGATGCGCCATACCCTGCGAAGATTCGTCCACGTCCCACATATCGGCCTGGGTCAGAATCACCATGCCGATGTTGCCCTTGGTCGTGGCGTGGTTATAGGCGGCGTCAATCCAACGCAGGGTGGCCGCCGTACGTTCGGTCACTTCTTTTTGCTGCTCTGCCGACATGGTCGGTACGCCATACCAAGGGTCAAGGCCATTGTTTGAGCCGCCTGGAATATTCAGGGTAACAAACAGCACCCCTGCCTTTTCCCACCAAACGTTTTCCACAAAGGCCTTGTCTGCGGGGTGTGCGGGATTGAATTCGACCGCCTGGCTATGCACTTGCATAGGCGCGCCGAGGGTGAGCCCGGGTTTGGCGAAGAACATGGAGCGCACCAATTCCAGGTTGGCGATGGGGTCGCCCTTGGCGTAGTCCACAAATTTCCCAGCGGCATCTACGATGTAGTCGATTTTTCCAGTGGCTTTATTGAAACTGCCCCCACCTTCTTTGGCCTTGTGGCAATCCATCCACTCGTTGTCTCCGGGCGTATAGATCAGGGGTTTTTTGAACGCAGCCCATTGTTCGAATATGGTCTTGTTGTATTCCTCGGTGCAGTATTGCTTGCCGGCATGTGTGTCGCCAATGTGAGTCACAAAAGACAGGTCGGCATCGGCGTTGATTGCGGCAATGAAGCGCGGGTGCAGCACGAGTTGGCGTGTATCCGTGGGCGAGGTTCCATAGGGCACGTCGCCAATGACGGCCACATCGAACGCAGCATCTTGCTCGACTGCTGTTTTGCTACCCATCACGCCGCAAGCGCTTAACGTAGCGCCTAAGGCAATAACCAAGGTGGCGAGTTTGAAGTAGGTCGGTATTATCATGATGGTGGCGTGGTAGTTGGTATGGATGAGCCTGCAGATCCGGAATGGTGATCAAGCAAACTGCTGCATTTACCCATACGAGCGTTTCAGTAGCGTGACAAAGCACCGCAGCCTGCCAAAACACATGAATTCTCAAAAACGAAGCTCTTTGACGCCTGGCGACGTGGCCGCCCTCATTCAAATGGCTTGGGAAGACCGAACCACGTTTGAAACCATCCAAGAGCGCCTTGGAGTCTCTGAGGCCGAGGTCATTCAGGTGATGCGCGCTGCGCTTACACCGGGCTCTTTTAAAAGGTGGCGCATGCGCGTCAAGGGCCGGGCCACAAAACATCGGGCGCTCAGAGATCCGCAGATGAAATTTGATGATCATGCGATCGCAGACCATCGGCGCGCGAATTGCTAAACCGTTGTTGACGTCATAAAGCCTGCGAGCACTTCAGGCGTCTAAGCGGGTTCAGGAGAACCGCAGCACTTGTGGCTTAAGATTTAGACGCTTTTTTTTGTTTTCCTCATTTTTCAGGGATTTTCATGACCGACGTTTTCAGCGCCATCAACGGCCGCACCTCTGCCAATAACTTTGACCCCACCCACGTGATGACCCAGGCGGAGATCACCGAGCTGGCGCAATTGGCCAACCAGACTCCCACTTCCTTCAACCAGCAAAACTGGCGCTTGGTCGCCGTAAACACGCCCGCAGCCAAGGCCCGCCTCAAGGCCGCGGCCTACAACCAGCCCAAAGTCGGCGACGCTGCCGTGACCTTTGTGGTGGTGGGAAAAATCGGTGGCCACAAAGACTTGCCGGTACTGATCAAGCCCATGCTGGACGGCGGCTACATTGACCAAGCTGCCTTTGACGGCTGGATTGGCATGGCCAACGGCATGTACGACGGCAAAGAACAGTTCCAGCGTGACGAGGCCGTTCGCTCCGCTTCCATGGCCGCAATGACGCTGATGTACGCCGCCCATGGCAAAGGCTTGGTGTCTGGCGCCATGATTGGCTATGACCCCACTGCGGTCAGCGCCGAGTGCAAGCTCGCCGCCGACGAAATTCCGGTCATGTTGATCGCCGTGGGCCGCCCCGCACCCGGCAACTGGCCCCGCAAGGTACGCCGCGCCGTGGCCGACGTGGTGAGCTTTAGCGCCGACTAAGCGCCAGGGTGGCGGCGAGTGCTGCCACCCGCATAAACCAAACTGCCATGTCCTTTGCCCGCAGCGCCGACGGCGCCCGGCTGTATTACCAGACGCAAGGCGCAGGCCCGGCGCTTTTGTTGCTGGCGGGCCAGTGTTGCGACCACCGCGAGTGGGAGCGCGTGGCGAGTGACTTTGCGCGCGACTTTCAGGTCATCACCTGGGACTACCGTGGCACGGGCCAGAGCGACAAGCCAGCGGCGCCCGCCTACAGCACGCGTGGTTTTGCCGCTGACGCCATTGCGGTGCTCGACGATTTGGCCGTAGAGCGCGCGCACGTCTATGGCGTTTCCATGGGCGGGCGGGTGGCTCAGTGGCTGGCCGTGGACCACGCACAACGCCTGGTCGCGCTGGTGTTGGGCGCCACCACCCCGGGCAACGCATACGGCGTGCGGCGCTCAGCAGCCGCAGATAAGGCCCTGCGCAGCACCGATGTGGTGGCTTTGCTAGAAACGTCCTTTACCCCCACCTGGATTGCCGCAAACCGTGAGCTGGCCGAAAACATTGCTGCTTCATGGTCTGCGCCTTTGCCCGCCCATGCCCGGCGCCTGCACTACCAAGCCAGCGAGGGTCACGACGCTTGGGATGCCTTGCCTGGCATCAGCAAGCCGGTGCTGGTGATTCACGGGAGCGAGGACGAAGTCAATCTGCCAGAAAATGCGCGCCTGCTGGCGCAGCGCATACCTGGCGCAGAGTTGTGCATCTTGCCCGGCGCGCGACACGGCTATTTTGAAGAAATGCGCGAGGCGTCTTTTGCCGTGGTGCACGATTTTTTGCTGCGCCACCCACCATAGTCCGGGCGTGACGGGTATTTTTTTGTGTGCTGCCGCACCCTCTATTTTTACTGTGCAGACCATACTGCGTTGACTTAACTACAAGGAGCACTGAGCATGAAACTGGGCCACCAGCGCCAAAATGGCGCGCACAGCCAAAAGGGCAGGCGCCTGCGTCTTGCCTTGGGGGCCGTGTGGTGCAGCCTAGCGATGTTTGCATTTCCAATGACCAGCCACGCCACCGAAGAACCAGACTACCAAGTAGTCCAAAAGCTTGACGACATCGAGGTTCGCCAATACCAAACCTACGCTGTTGCTGAGGTCGTGGTGCCCGGCCCAGCGGCTGATGCCGGCAGCGCGGCCTTTCCGATTTTGGCGGGCTACATCTTTGGCAAGAACAAGGGCGAACGCAAACTCGCCATGACCGCGCCTGTCACCCAAGCGGCCGAGCCGGTCAAGCTTGAAATGACCGCCCCCGTGACGCAGGCGGCAGCGCCGGGTGGATTTCGAGTGCAATTTGTGCTGCCCAAGGGCGTGACCATGGCCAGCGCGCCCGAGCCTCTGGACGCCCGCGTGATGCTGCGCGACATTGCGCCAAGCCGGGTGGCGGTGATTCGTTACTCCGGGTTTTGGTCTGAGGGCAATTACCAGCAGCACCTGGAAAAGCTCCAGGGTGCTGTGCGCGCCGCAGGACTGAGCGCGGTGGGCGAGCCTGTGTATTCCCGCTACAACGCGCCTTTCACGCCCTGGTTTTTGCGGCGCAACGAAATTTGGCTGCATTTGGCGAATACGCCTTAGCCAAGGGCAGAAAAGCCACAGTTACATATTTATGCGAAAAAACAAGCACGCAATGGGTATTGCGCTGATAATTGCTGCACTGCAACATTTTTTAACCCAAGGATCCCCATGTTCAAGAACACCCCCTTCGAAGCTATCGCCAAAACCCTGTCGGAGTCGGCACCCCAGTTCAACCCCGCTGCCGTGCAAGACGCCATCAAGCCCGCCCAGGACAACCTGAAGGCTTGGGCTGATCTGGCCCAAAAGCAGGCGGCACAAGCCCAAAGCGCGATTACCGAGACGGTCGAATCTATCAAGGGCATCAAAGACCCACAGGCCGCTTTTGAAATCATGAAGGAATCGGCCGAAGCCGGCATGGCCATGTTTGCCAAGAACCTGCAAGACGCCACCGCCCTGAGCTTTGGCCAGTTCCACAGCACCGTGGACGCTGTGGAAAAAGCCCATCCCCAGCCCGAAGCCTTTGCCGCTGTGGCCAAGGGCTTGAAGGCTGCCGCATCGACGGCCGAAAACGCGATTGAGTCGGCCATGGCCAAGGGTGCTTCGATGGCGGCTTCGGTGTCGCCAGCAGCCAAGGCGAAAAAAGCCCGCTAAGCAGTGAGCGCGCAGTCCCAAGGCCACGCGGCCTTGCGAAGGTTCTGCGTATCACCCCAGGAACCCAGCCTTCGTGCTGGGTTCTTTTTTGGCGTTGCAGGCGGTTTGGTCCTTGGGAAGAACTGCGGCCCCTGGCCTGGCCGCTAAGTTACTGTTGTAGAACGTAGGTGCCAGGCGCATCGCAAATCGGCGTCAGGCCGAGCGCTGCGGCGCCCATGGCGGGAGCCGTAGCGGGTTTGCCCGAACGGGCCTTGAGCCAAGCGGCCCAATCGGGCCACCACGAGCCCTCATACTCAGGCGCCGCCTGCAACCAAGCCTCGGGGTCCAGGTATTTGCCATCGTGTTTTCGGGTGAGCACCTTGTAGCCTCGCCCCGCCACCCCGGGCGGGTTCACGATGCCCACGTTGTGGCCGCCCGAGGTCAGCAAAAACGTCAGCTCCACGTCGGACAAAAGGTGCAGCTTGTGCACCGAGCGCCAAGGCGCCACGTGGTCGTGCTCGGTGCCCACGCAGTAAATCGGGCATTTGATGTCGAGCAGTGCGATGGATTTGCCGTTGACGACGTAGCGCCCGCTTGCCAGGTCGTTGTGCAAAAACATGCGCCGCAAATACTCCGAATGCATGCGGTAGGGCAGCCGCGTTCCGTCCGCGTTCCAAGCCATCAGGTCGCTGACCGCAGATCGCTCGCCCAAGAGGTAGTCTTTCAGCAGCTTGGACCACACCAAGTCGCTCGAACCCATGAGCTGAAAGGCGCCGGCCATTTGCTTGATGTCCAGGTAGCCCTGGTCCCACATGATGTCCTCCAGGTAGGCGACCTGGCTCTCATCAATGAACAGCTGCAGTTCACCCGGCTCGGTAAAGTCGGTTTGCGCCGCGAGCAGCGAAATGGTCGCCAGGCGCTGGTCGCCGTCGCCCCCCATGGCCGCCCCAGCCATCGTCAAAAGCGTTCCGCCAAGGCAGTAGCCCATCGCATGAATTTTTTGCTTTGGAACGACCCGGCTGACGGCATCGATCGACGCCATGATTCCCAGTCGCAGGTAGTCTTCCAGGCCCAGCTCACGGTCGTCCGAACCCGGGTTTTTCCAGGAAATCGCAAACACCGTGTGGCCCTGGTCTACCAGGTACTTGATCAAAGAGTTTTGTGGCGAGAGGTCCAGGATGTAGTACTTCATGATCCACGAAGGAACGATGAGGACGGGCTCGGGGAACGTTTTTGCGCCTGCGGGTTCATATTGAATGAGCTCGATAAGTGCGTTGCGGTAAATCACGTGTCCAGGCGTGACTGCCACGTTTTCTCCCACGCGAAACGCGTCCATACCCAAGGCGGGGGTGCCGGTGCTGATCCGATGCGCATCCGCCGTCAGATTCTGGAAGCCATTCCACAGGCTTAGGCCTCCCGTTTCAAGCGCGCGAGCCAGCACTTCCGGATTGCTAAAGACAAAGTTGGCCGGCGACACCATGTCAAGCATTTGCCGCACGGTAAAGCTGACGACTTCTTCATGGTGACTCGCCACGCCCCGGACGTTGGTGGTGGCGTCTTGCCACCATTGCTGCGTCAGCAGAAAGGACTGGCTGAAAAGGTTGAAGGGCCAGGCCGACCAGTGCGCATTGGTAAAGCGCCGGTCGTGCACCATGGGCGTCACTCAGGGAAGGCAGTGGCTTTGCACCGAACGGGGAACATAGGCGACCAGTTGCTGAAACCCCTGCCAGGCCTTTTCGGTCAATTCAACCTGTTCACCGGGGTTGTGCGACAGGTGCGTAGCCCAGTCGTTGAACGCCATGCGCAGCGACGCGGTCGAGACGCCGCGCGCCAAGGGGGAGAGCTGCACATGCGCCCAGCGATCCAGGGGATGGCCGGGTTTTTCGTGGCGAATCACAGAGCCATTCATCATGGGGCGCGGGTTCCTTGCTTGCTGCCCGCCATTGTGCAAAGGGCGCAGAAATCTCCTGTGACCCAGGTCACTGAGTTCGTGTTGAG
>CANGHQ010000096.1 GCA_947453585.1 Burkholderiales bacterium
AACCCACCCCGGCGTGATTGACGAACTCGCCAGCAGCGCCATGCTGACCGAGCGCTTTGACGCTACTACCTTTGAGTCTGAAATCGGCTTTCGTTTGAGCGCGCTCACCGCCAGCGGCGAAGACGACGATGAAACCCTGCTCAACCTGCTGCGCCGCGCCCACCACGCCGAAGTGTTTCGCACCCTCGCGCGCGACGTGGAGGGCCAGCTCACGGTCGAGCAAGTGGCCGACGACCTGAGCGCCTTGGCCGAAGCCATGTTGCGAATTACCACCGCCTGGTGCTGGGCGCGCCTCAAAACCCGCCACCGCGAACTGCCCCAGCTCGCCATCATTGCCTACGGCAAGCTCGGCGGCAAAGAGCTGGGCTATGGCAGCGACCTCGACATCGTGTTTGTGTATGACGACGCCGATGAACGTGCAGGCGAGATCTACGGCGCACTGGTGCGCAAGCTGATCAACTGGCTCACCGTTAAAACCAGCGAAGGCGACCTGTACGAAATCGACACCGCGCTGCGCCCCAACGGCAACGCCGGCATGCTGGTCACGCCCTTTAGCGCCTACGCCAACTACCAAGAGCAACGCGGCTCAAACACCGCCTGGACCTGGGAACACCAGGCCATCACCCGCGCCCGCTGCGTGCTGGGCAGCGCCGATTTGCAGGCGCGCTTTGACGCCGTGCGCGACGCCGTGATCGCCAGCCCGCGCGACAGCGCCGCCCTGCACGACGAAATTGCCGCCATGCGCGCCAAAGTAAGCGCCGCCCACCGCGACAAACCCGGCTTGTTTGACGTCAAACACAGCGCTGGCGGCATGGTGGACATTGAGTTTGCGGTGCAGTTTTTGGTGCTGGCCCATGGCGCCGACCACCCCGGGCTGCGCGCCAACCTGGGCAACATCGCCCTGCTGCAACGCGCCCAAGACTGCGGTCTGCTGCCCGCACCCCTTGGCGCCGACGCCGCCCAGGCCTACCGCAGCCTGCGCCAAATCCAGCACCGCGCCCGCTTGGACGAGACACCCACCGAATTGGCGCTGGACGCCGTGGCGTCTGAGCGTGCGGCGGGGCTGGCGCTGTGGGGGGCGGTGTTTGGCAACCGGCCTTAAAGCCCCGCGCGCTTTCCAAGCGAAAATCCCCCCATGAAATTTGCAAGCTACCAAGACGGCTCCCGCGACGGGCAGCTGGTTGTTGTTTCCCGTGACCTGGGCCTGGCGGTGTATCCGTCGCACATTGCCAACCGGCTGCAGCAGGTGCTCGACGACTGGAACTACCTGAGCCCCCAACTCCAAGACCTGTCAGACCAGCTCAATGCCGGGCGGGCGCGCAACGCGTTTGCCTTTAACCCGGCGCAGTGTTTGGCGCCCCTGCCGCGCGCTTACCAGTGGGCGCACGGCGGCGGCTTTGGCAGCCACGCCGAACTGCTGGGACAGGCGCAGGCCTTGGACGCCGACGGCGCAGTGGCCCAGCCCACCGGCCTGGCGCAGGCTAGTAGCGACGCCCTCTTGGGTGCGCAAGCGCCCCTGGTCTGCGCCAACGAAGCCTGGGAACTCGACTTTTCTGCCGAACTGGCCGTAGCCACCAGCGACATTCCCATGGGCTGCACGCCCGAACGTGCGCTGGACGGCGTGCGCTTGCTGCTGCTGGCCAACAGCTTTCAACTGCGTGCGCACGGCAACGCCGACGCAGGCACCGCCTTTGCGCCGGTGGCGGTCACGCCCGACGAGCTGGGCGAGGCCTGGCGCAAAGGCCGGGTCAACTTGTCTCTGCAAACGAGCTGGAACGGCCGTAAGGTGGGCTTGTGCGACGCGGGCCCCGATATGACCCTGCACTTTGGCCAGCTGATTGCGCAACTGGCGCAGCACCGGCCCCTGCGCGCCGGAAGCCTGGTGGGCAGCGGCACGGTGAGCAGCCCGGCGCGCGTGCGTGATGGCCGAAAGAGCGCCCAAGACCTGCCCGACTGGCCCAAGGGCTACCACTGCATCGCCGAAAAACGCGCCATGGAAATGCTGCAAAGCGGCCAAACCACTACCGGCTACCTGCGTGTGGGCGACACGGTGGAAATGGACGTGAAAGGCCGGGACGGCCACAGCCTGTTTGGCGCGATTGCGCAAGAGGTGGTGTCTGCTATGGCTCCGGTCGGCGCCTTGTCGGCTTAAAGCGAGCGCCTCCAACACGCACCGCTAGCGCTCACATCCGCTAAGCGCATCGACCGCGCACCAACAGCGATTTACCCCGGCGCTCAGGCCCGGGCAGCGCCCAGTTCCTGCTCAATCACCCACAAGCGGTCTTGGCCCCAGTGGCCGGGCAAATCGTTAACCCGAAACGAGGGCACGCCCCACAGCTCTTGCGCCAGCAGGTCTTCGCGGTTGGCTGCGGCCACAGCGCGCCAGGATTCGTCGGGCAAAGCGGCTTGCACCCAGGCGGCGTCAAAACCGGCGCGCGCGGCAATCGCGTTCAGACCCGAGTCGCTGCCAGCGTCCAGCCCGTCGGCCCATACGCCTTGCAAAAATGAAGCGGCAAACTCGATGCCCTTGCCCGCTGCAATAGCGCGGTGCAAGAGCGCGTAGCCGCGCTCCACCGGCTTGCCCACCGGGTCTACCGCGTTGCCAAAGGCCATGCCCAGGCGCTGCGCCTCGCGCGCCACGTCGCTGACGATGTACAGGCGCTTTTCCACTGGCACCGGCAGGCCGCGCATCACCATGGGGAGCACAAAGCGCAGGCGCAACTCGGCGCCATGGTGCGCCGCCAGCGCCCGCACGCGGGGCAGCGCCAAATAGGTATAGGGGCTGCGAAAGGACAAAAAGTAGTCCAGCGTGGTGCCGGGCGCGGCGCGTGGACCGGGCAGCGGCGCGAGTGCTACCTCGTGCACTGGCGCGATCAGGGGCGCGGACGGGTTGCGGCACAGGCCCTCGTCGCGCAGGCGTTCTTCCAAAAAGTGCAGGCGGTCCAGGCCCCAGTACCACTCGCCCGCGTAATAGAAGGTGCCGCCCAAGTAATGGCCAGCACGCGTGCGCCGCGCGTCGCCCTGCGCCTTGGCGCTGGCCACGCGCGCGGGTGCTGCATTTGCTGGGGCTGCAGCTTGCGCGCCCGGCTGCCACAGGCCCGCGCTGATGCTTGCGGCCTGCGCCACAAAAGTGCCGTCGTCCAGCGCAGCAGCCAGCGCCGCCTCGGCGGCTTGCACCTTGGGCGCGGCGGGCAAGGCGCCGTCCGGGCACTGCGGCGCCTGCAGGCCATAGGCCTGCGCCAAGGTGGCGGCGTCGCGCAGCGACCAGTGCGCCAAGCGCGCGCGATCAGGCGCCGCGGAGTCTTGCGGCGGGCTCACCAAATGGGGCAGGAGCGTGATCTGGTAGTCAGCAGCCAAGCGCCCCAGCACCTGCGCGCAGAGGTGGCTGTACGGGTCGTCGGCCTGGTGAAAGTAATGCACCTGGGCGCTCGCCCCAGTCATCTTGCGCCACAGTGTGGCGCGGGCGCGGCGCAGGCGGCGCAGGCCGGGGTGGGTGTAGATCCGCACAAAGTTGCGGGCGATCTGGGTTTTGAGGGCGCTCATGGCGGGCGGGCTCCAGGTTTATGGCGACGGGGAATGAGGGTGGCGTCTGGTGGATGGCTGCAAAAGGGCGGCGCCAGGCGAAAGGCGTGCGCCAGGCGTGCGGGCCTAACGGCCCATCACCTGCAGCGCAAAGGTCTTGGCGCCGCGCAGCATCATCTCAATGGCCACCGACACCAGCACCAAGCCCATCAGCCGCTCTACGGCCACCACCAGGCGGCTGCCTATGAGGCGCTGAATGCGTTCGGCCGACACCAGCACCACGGCGCTAATGAGCATGGTCACGCACAGCGCGGCAATCCAGTCCAGGCGGCGCTCGGGCTGCTGCGACACCAGTAGCAAGACCGTGGCCAGCGCCGACGGCCCGGCAATGGCTGGCACGGCCAGGGGCACGATCAGCGGCTCTTCAAAAATCTCGGCCTCTAGCGTGGTCGGGGGCGGAAACACCATGCGCAGCGCGATCAAAAACAAAATCACGCCGCCGCCGATTTGCAGCGAGAGTTCGCTCAGGTTCATCACCTTCAAGAAGCCTTCGCCCACAAACATAAAGGTCAGCAGCAAAAAGAAGGCAATCAATATCTCACGCAGAATTACCCGCGCGCGCCGCTCGGGCGCCACGTGTTTGAGCGCGTTGGCAAAGATAGGGATATTGCCCACCGGGTCGGTAATCAGGATCAGCAAAATGGTGGCCGAGGCAAAGGTGTAATTCATCATGGCGCGTACACCGTATCCAAACTGGCAAAGCCCTTGACCTCCATCGGGTTGCCCGACGGATCGAGAAAGAACATGGTCCATTGTTCGCCGCTCTGGCCTGCAAAGCGGATTTGCGGCTCCATCTCAAACTCCACCTTGGCGGCCTGCAAGCGCTGCGCCAGCGCCTGCCATTCGGGCAGCGCCAGCACCAGGCCAAAGTGCGGCATGGGCACCAGCACATCGCCCACCTGGCCGGTGCGCGTGGTGGCAAAAGGCGCGCCCAGGTGCAGCGAGAGCTGGTGGCCAAAAAAGTCAAAGTCCACCCAAGTGGCGGTGCTGCGCCCCTCGGTGCATCCCAGCACGCCGCCATAAAACTGGCGTGCGGCCTGCAAGTCATGGACGTGGATGGCAAGGTGGAACAGGCTTTGCATAGGCGCAGGATAGCAGCCCCCTGCGGCCAGCATCGCGCACCCTGTCGCCCTTGCATCCTCTGGCGACCCAGGTCATAAACCGCCTGCCTAAGACTGCCATAATTGCCGCCATGTCGCCCTTGCACACCCTTCGCTCCACCCGCCTGCTGGCGCGCGCCGTGCTGCTGTGGTGGTGCTTGGCGCTGGGCTTGGCAGCCGCCGCGCCACTGGCGCAAGCCCAGGGCAGCCGCACGGTGTGTTCGGCCTCGGGCATGGTCATGCTGGTCGATGCTGAAACCGGCGCCCCCGCCAGCCAGGGAACGCACAGCTTGGACTGCGCGCTGTGCCTCTTTACCGGCGCGCCGCCACCGGCTGCGCAATCTCCGCTTCTTTCTTCGACACCTCCCCAAGCGCTGGCGGCCTACACCGGCCTCAGCGAACTGGCTTGGCGCAGCGCAGCGCCGCCACCAGGGCGCGGGCCACCTACGCTGGCCTGAAAGCGCGGCGGGCCCTTAGGCCTTCGCCCTGCACGGTGGGTGTGCCGCCACGGCCCGTCTGTGGGTGGCGCCCGCTCAACCGATTCCCTCCTCTTGCTCCCTACGTGCTGCCACGCAGCCTGGGGGTGAACCGAATCCCACGGCTGCGCGCGCGCCGCCTGTTTGTTGAATACCTTTATGAAATCTTCCTTTGCCTCTATTGCCGCCGCCTGCGCCTTGTGCCTGGGCAACTCCAGCTTTGCCCACGTGGTGCTGCAAGACAGCGCCGCCGCCGCAGGCAGCAGCTACCGCGCCGCTTTTCGCGTGGGCCACGGCTGTGGCGACGAAGCCACCAGCGCCATGCGCATCACCATTCCGGCCGGCTTTAACGGCGCGCAGCCCATGCCCAAGGCCGGCTGGACGGTGAGCACCAAAATCGGCACCTTGGCCGCCCCCTTTGATAGCCATGGCAAGAAATACACCGAGGGTGTGTTGGAGGTCAGCTGGACCGCCAACGGCCCCGAGAACGCCTTGCCCGCCGCCTATTACGACGAATTTGTGTTGCGCGGCACCACGCCTTCCAAGCCCGGACCGATCTGGTTCAAGGTACTGCAAAGCTGCGCCCAAGGCGCCAACGACTGGGCCGAAGTGCCAGCCAGCGGCACGTCTACCAAGGGCCTGAAATCGCCTGCGGCGCTGCTTGAAGTGTTGGACGTGCAAGCCGCAGGCGCCCACGCGCATTAACGTCAGCCCCATGATTTTTTCTAAGCCCTGTTAATTGGAGTTCCTATGAAAAGCAAAATTTCTTCCGCCATCGTTCTGGCCGCCGTCTTGTGGACGGGCCACGCACTGGCCCAAAACGTCGAAGTGAAAGACGCCTGGGCCCGCGCCACGGTGCAAGGCCAAAAAGCCAGCGGTGCGTTTATGACGCTCACGGCCAAAGCCGACACCACGCTCGTGGGCGTGGCCAGCAGCGTGGCTGGCCTGGCCCAGGTGCATGAGATGAAGATGGACGGCAACGTCATGCAAATGCGCGCCCTGCCCGACGGCCTACGCCTGAATGCAGGCAAACCGGTGGCCCTCAAGCCCGGCAGCTTTCACCTGATGCTGATGGACCTGAAAGTGCCTTTACTCAAAGACACCACCATTCCTGTAACCCTGCGCTTCAAGGACGCCAAAGGCGTGGAAAGCACGCTCGACCTCAAGGTGCCGGTAAGTACCAGCGCGCCCGCCGGTGATGCGGCGGGGCACCAGCACGGCATGCACGACGCGCCGGCCAAGCCCTAAGCGACAAGCGGTCTGGCGCCCACGCGCCCGGCCCGCTGCGCCCACTTTCCAATTCTTTTCCCTGCCATGCCCGCCACCCTGCTCTTTGCCCGCCTGAGCGTGCGCTTACGCGCCTGGCTGGCCGTGTGGCTGATCGCGTTTGCCACGCTCTCACCCACGCTGACGCAGGCGCTGGCCGCAGCGCAAGGGCCCGGCCACGGCCTGGAGGTCTGCACCAGCAGCGGCACGCGCACCCTGGCCCCAGATGGATCGCTGGATCTGGCTGCAGATGCGAGCGCCCCGCAGGGCGACGGGCACCCAGCACCAGCAAGCCTGGCGGGTGGCCACTGCCCTCTGTGCCTGCTCTCGCACGGCGGTCTGGCACCGCCGCCAGCCACCGTTTTTTTTGCAGCAACACAGCTACGGTCGCTTGCTCCGCCATGG
>CANGHQ010000097.1 GCA_947453585.1 Burkholderiales bacterium
GCTGCTGCTTGACCGCAGCGTATCGGCAGCGGCTGACAAACTCGGCCTGACCCAACCAGCAGTCAGCAACGCCCTCAAACGCTTGCGCACCGTGCTTAAGGACGAGCTGTTTTTGCGCACCTCGCGCGGCATGGAACCCACGCCCTATGCCCTGCACCTGGCAGAGCCCGTGGTCTATGCACTTAACGCGCTGCAAACCGCGCTAAGCACCCGCGACTCGTTTGACCCGCTGACCAGCACACGCAATTTCCAGCTGGCCATGAACGACATTGGCGAGATGTATTTCATGCCCGCCTTGATGGTCGCGCTGTCCAAGGTGGCGCCGCAGGTGCGCGTCAGCACGGTGCGGCCCAACGCGGGCAACCTGAAGGAGGGCATGGAGTCGGGCACGGTAGACCTGGCGCTGGGCCTGATGCCCAACTTGCAGAGCGGCTTTTTTCAGCGCCGCCTGTTTCGCCACAAGTATGTATGCGTGTTCCGCAAAGACCACCCTGTGGCCCGGTCACCCATGACGCTTGCGCAATTCTCGGCACTTGAGCACGTGGGCGTAATCGCCGCCAACACCGGGCACGATGAAGTGGACGGCTTGCTGGAGCGCGCAGGCATTCAACGCAAGATGAAGCTGGTCGTGCCGCATTTCATTGCGGTGGGCCACATCCTGCAGTCCACCGACCTGATTTCTACCCTGCCAGAGCGCTTCGCGCAGCGCTGCGAGGCGCCGTTTGGGCTGGTCACCTCACCCCACCCGGCGCGCTTGCCCGACATCGCCATCAACCTGTTTTGGCACGCCAAGTTCAACCGCGACCCGGCCAATATGTGGATGCGGCAACTGTTTGTGGAGCTGTTTGCGGATAATGAATAAGGCCTGCGGCCAAAGCGCAGGGCAATACCGCGTGGAGCGCCCGGCGCCGCATTTCGCTCCGTGTCGAACACCAGCGATGTTCCCTGTGGCAGCTGCTAAAGCCAGCATCGATAGGCTTTCAAGCATTAATCATGTTTGGCCGGTTGCGGCCTTCAAGTGCTAAGGACGAGCGGGAACCGCAAACAACCCTCTGCTAGACACTTCCTTCGCGCTCGACCACGAGAATCCGTGCCTCACCAATTGGATGGGCGACGTGCTCTGTTCCGACCGACGCATGGAAAATATCCCCGGCTTGGAGCACCGTCGAAAGTTCTTGGCCGTTCTCTTTGTAGCGCATTTCGACACTGCCATGGAGCACCGCAAATACCTCTTCGCCATCGTTGACATGCCACTTATAGGGCTGGTTTGTCCAATGGAGCCGGGTCGTAATGCCGTTCATATTGGCAATATCGGCAATGGTGTGCCCATGGCGCGTCACGGCAAAGACTTTTAACGCTGAACCACCCTCCACTTTTCCGAGCCACCGCCCCAGAATTTGTGCCCCCCACCGCCCCCCAGAGCGCATAGCATTGACGTTGCAGCGCATTTCAGGGAGTCCCCACCGTTTTTGGCGGGGTGAAGCGCGCGCCCAAGGATGCACACCATGACGACCGAACACATAGACACGCTGATCGTGGGCGCCGGCCAGGCGGGCATCGCCATGAGCGAACACCTGCGCCGCCTGGGCGTGCCGCACCTAGTGCTTGAGCGCGAGCGCGTGGCCGAGCGCTGGCGCAGCGAGCGCTGGGATTCGCTGGTGTGCAATGGGCCGGCCTGGCACGACCGGTTTCCGGGCCTGGAGTTTGCGGGCCTAGACCCCGACGGCTTTGCCAGCAAAGACCAGGTGGCCGATTACCTGCAGGCCTATGCCACCCAGTTTGACGCGCCTATCCGCACTGGTGTGGACGTCACACGGGTGCAGCGCAACGTGGGGCGCCCCGGCTTTACCGTAGACACATCGCACGGCCGCATTGAGGCGCGCAACGTAGTGGCCGCCACCGGGCCGTTCCAAAAGCCGGTGATTCCGGCGGTGGCGCCCACAGCGCCGGGCATGGTGCAAATGCATTCGGCGCACTACCGCAACCCGGCGCAACTGCCCCCGGGCGCGGTGCTGGTGGTGGGCGCGGGCTCCTCAGGCGTGCAAATTGCCGCCGAGCTGCAGCGCGCGGGCAAGCAGGTGGTTTTGTCGGTGGGAGCGCACGGGCGGCCGCCGCGCGCTTACCGCAACCGCGATTTTTGCTGGTGGCTGGGCGTCTTGGGCGAGTGGGACGCGCAGGCCATGAAGCCGGGCCTGGAACACGTGACCATCGCCGTGAGCGGCGCGCAGGGCGGCCACACGGTGGACTTTCGGGCGCTGGCGCACGCCGGCGTGACGCTGGTGGGCATGACCGAGTCGTTTGAGGGCGGCGTGGTGCGCTTTGCGCAGGATCTTGCCGAGAACATTGCGCGCGGTGATGAAAACTACCTGTCTTTGCTGGACGCCGCCGATGCCTATGTCGCACGCAACGGCCTGGACCTGCCGCCCGAGCCCCAAGCCCGCGTGCTGCCACCCGACCCCGATTGCCTGACGCACCCGCTGCAAAGCCTTGACCTGGCTGAAGCAGGTGTAACCACCATCCTGTGGGCCACCGGCTATGCCCTTGACTACGGCTGGCTGGCGGTGGACGTGTTTGACGCCCAGGGCAAGCCGCAGCACCAGCGCGGCGTGTCCAGCGAGCCGGGCATCTACTTTGTGGGGCTGCCCTGGTTGTCACGCCGGGGCTCGGCTTTTATCTGGGGCGTGTGGCACGACGCCAAGCACGTGGCCGACCACATCGACAAGCAACGCAAATACTTTGCCTACCAAGACGCGGCGCAGCGCAAGGCGGCGACCTAGCCCACCCGAAACCCCAGACCACCAAGCCACTGTCACTGCGAGGCCGCAGGCCGTGGCGGTCATGCACTGGGTTTGCTGCGTTAGGCCTGCAACTGCCCCAGCAGCTTGGCCAAAAAGGCGTCGCACTGCGCCAGCTGGTCCAGCTCCACATACTCATCAGGCTTGTGCGCCTGCGTAATAGAGCCGGGGCCGCACACCACCACCGGCACCCCCAGGCGCGCGTTAAACAAGCCGCCTTCGGTGCCAAAAGCCAGCTTCATCACCTCGGTTTGCGGGTGGAAAGACTGGACAAAAGCCACTGCGTCTTCAGTGCGAGAGGTGTCCAGGCCGGGGTAGCTGTTGACTTCCACAATTTCCACGCGGGCCTCGGGTACCACCGTTTGGGCCTGGGCGGCAATGCGCTCGGCGGCGGTTCGCAACAGGTCCACCAGCGCAGCCGGGTCGTCTTGCGCGATGTTGCGGATCTCGAAATCAATGTCGCAGCGGTTGGGCACGATGTTGAGCGCCACGCCGCCACTCAACTTACCCACGTGCAGCGTGGTGTAGGGCACGTCGTATGCCGCGTCGCGCGCGCCTTGCTGGCTGATGCTGGCCTGCAACTGGCGCACTTCACTCACCAAGTCGCAGCCTAGGTGCAGGGCGTTGACAGTGAGTGGCGCCTGGGCCGAATGGCTCTCGCGGCCGTGGCAGGTGGCGTGCAAGGCGGTCTTGCCCTTGTGCCCGGTGGCCAGGCGCATGAGCGTGGGTTCGCCCACGATGCACAAAAAAGGCCGCACGGGCGCGGCGTGCAGCACATCGAGCAAGCGGCGCACGCCCACGCAGCCAATTTCTTCGTCATACGACAGCGCCAGTTGCAAGGGGCGCTTAAGACGCAGCGTGGACGCCTCAATCAGCGCGTGCACCGCGCAGGCGATGAAGCCTTTCATGTCGGCGCTGCCGCGCCCGTACAGGCGGCCTTCGCTTTGCGTGAGCGCAAAGGGCGGCACCGTCCAGGCCTGGCCCTCCACCGGCACCACGTCCGTGTGGCCCGAGAGCACCACGCCCGGCACGTCTTGCGGGCCGGTGGACGCAAACAAGTTGGCCTTGGTGCCGCTTTCGTCAAACACCAGGGTCGATTCAATGCCGTGCGCCGCCAAGAGGGCGCGCACATGGTCAATCAACGCGAGGTTGGATTCGCGCGTGACCGTGCGGTGGGCTAACAATTCGGCCAGCAGGGCCAGACTGCGGGTGGCGCTCATGGCGCAATTTCCGCAGGCTCAAACGCCATGCCGGGCACCTGGCCTTCGCTAATCAGGGCGCGGCTGCGCTCGCAAAAGGCTTGCATTACTTTGCTCATATGGTGTCCTTTGTACCAGGCCAGGCCCAGCTTGAGCGCATGGTGCGCGCCCACCAGTTTGAGGGGCACCAGCGCCCGCCCATCGAGCGCCACTAGAGCCTTGGGGCGGATGTTGGCCAAGCAGTAGCCGATGTCGTTGGCCACCAGCGCGCGCAACACGTCTTGGCTGGTGGTGGTGGCAGCAATCTGGGGTGTCAGGCCTGCGGCCTGGAACAGCGACAAAAAGTAGTTCCCGCTAAGCGGCAAATCCAAAATCACCACCGGAAAACCGGCAAGTTCGTCCAGCGTTACCGCGTTGCGCCCGGCCAAGGGATGGGCCGCGCCCACGATGGCGTAGGGCGGCAAAGTAGCCAGGGGTTCAAACGCGATGTCGCCGCCGTCAATACCCATGTCGTAGGTGATGGCGAGGTCAAGCTCGGCGTGGCGCAGCTTCTTTAGCAGGCCTTCTTGGTGGTCTTCGGTTTGCGTCAGGCGCACTTGCGGGTTGGCACGGGCAAAGCCCTGGCACAGTTCGGGCGCCACCAGGGCCGCCAGCGTCACAAAGCAGCCAATGCGCAAGGCGCCACCCAAGGTGGCGCTGCTGTCGCTGGCCACTGTGTACAACTGGTCTGACAGCGCCAGCACGGCCTGCGCCTGTTCCTGCACCAGCTGCCCCACGGGCGTGAGCGTGATGCCTTGCACCGGGTGGCGCACAAAGAGCTGCGTGGCCAGTTCGCGCTCCATGTGCGCGACCGCCGCAGAAATGGCAGAGGCCGAGACATGGATGTGATCCGCCGCCGCCGCAATGCTGCCGGCCTTGCACACCGCCACAAAATACTCCAGTTGGCGCAGGGAAATGCGGCTGACCATGCGCGTGCTTGGGGCTGCTAAAGGCTACGGGGGGCTTCAGGCGTCGCCAGGAACGCCGTAGCTGGGCGCTTGCGAGGGGTCGAGCGCGCGCTGGCGGTAGCTGGCCACCTGGGGCGCAAACTGCGTCCACTGCTGCGCCAGCTCGGCGATGGGGTTGCCTTCGGTCCAGTCCACGCGCAAATCGACGATGGGCCAAGACACATCGTCCACTACCAGCATGCCCGCCGAATGCACCGGCCCGGCTTCGCCGCCACTGTGCAACCCGGCTGCCATGGCCACAAGCAGGCGCTCGGCCAGCGGGCCTTCTGAAGTTTCAAACGCGGCCAGCATCTGCGCAGGCACGTCGCCATGGGCCAGCAGATTGCCGGCGCACACCGCGTCCACGCCCTGCGCGAGTGCCACCACGCCCAGGCCACCCGCGCCGCTAAAGCCTGCGGTGCCGCCATGCGCGTCAATCAGGGCCAGTTGGCGGTATTCGATGTGCGCAGCCGAGCCGCGCAAAATGTCCAAGGCCTGGGCCGCCGTGGCCCCACGGGCCATCAGGTCCAGCGCCTTGTCGCCCAAGGACGGGTCGGTGATGTTTTGGCTGGCGACCGCGCCCACGCCCGCGCGCGCCCGAATGCAGCGCGCCGCCACCGCCGGAGACGACGAGGACACGGCCGCGCCCAACTGGCCGGTCTGCGCGCAGCGCGCAATGATGCTGAAAGTCATTGGGCGGCCTCAGTCTTGCGGTATGACGGCGATGGCGTCAATTTCCACCAGCCACTCGGGCCGCGCCAGGGCGCTGACCACCAGCCCGGTGGACACCGGGTACACGCCCTTGAGCCACTTGCCCACGGTGCGGTAGACCGGCTCGCGGTAGCGCGGGTCGGTCAGGTAAATCGTGATCTTGCAAATATGGTCCAGGCAGCTGCCCGCTTCACACAGCAGCATGTCGATGTTTTTCATGGCCTGCTCAGCCTGGCCTGCGGCGTCGCCAATGCACACGCTCTCGGACGTGTCCAGGTCTTGCCCGATCTGGCCGCGCACAAACACCATCGAGCCGCGCGCCACCACGGTCTGGCACAGGTCGTTGTCAAGCTTTTGCTCGGGGTAGGTGGCGCCGGTGTTGAATTTGCGGATGCGGGTGTGGGTCATGGTCGGTTATCCGGTCGGGTCTGGATGGGCACGGTGCCAAGCACGGTAGGGCGTGAAAATGATTGTAGGGTTGCAGCGGCGCTGCGCCCGCCTGCGCGGAGCAAGCCGCTGGCTGCGATCTTAGTGGCCGGGCTGGGCCACGCACCTCGGTATTTCAGGGGCGCTGCGTCAGAAAACCCCATGGTGGCGCCCGCCCGAACGCCTGCCACGCGCCTTTGCCCCCGACGCAAATGCGGCTAAGTCTGTCGCCATCGGCCCACGTGCTGCTGCAGGAATGTGCGAAAGTTCGCGTCTGCTACCAACGCCGTACATGTCCACCGCCCCCATCCGCAAACCCCGTGTTGAAGACTTCGCCCGCATCGGCGGCCTCGAAGCATTGGTGCGCGGCGGCACGCTGTCGGTCTATCCGCTGGTGATGTACCGCGCCTGGGGCAGCGCGGCGGTGGTGTCGCAGATTTACTTTGCCATCGGGCTGGTGTCGCTGTTCACCGCGCTCATGGTGCCGGCGCTGGCGCGGCGCTTTCCCCGACGCGCGATTTACCTGTTTGCCAGCGGCCTGTACGTGGCCGGGGCGGCGGCGGGCGCGCTGGGCGGCCACTGGGTCACGCTGGCACTTTTGCTCAGTGTGATGGCGGCGGCCATTTCCTTTGTATGCTTTAACTCTTATGTGCTGGACC
>CANGHQ010000098.1 GCA_947453585.1 Burkholderiales bacterium
CCAAACCGGTTTGATCTCCATGGTGGGCAAGGCCGAGCGCGGCCCGGTGGCCATTGAAGCCATCAAAAAGCACAAGAGCGCCTACCTGATGGCCGTGGGCGGCGCTGCCTATTTGGTGAGCAAAGCCATCAAGCACGCCAAGGTAGTGGGCTTTGCCGACCTGGGCATGGAGGCGATCTATGAATTTGACGTGGTGGACATGCCGGTGACCGTGGCGGTGGACTCGGGCGGCACCAGCGCCCACATTACCGGCCCGGCCGAGTGGCAAAAGAAAATTGCTCCCGGCGAGTTCAAAAACATCGGCATCAAGTCGGCCTAAGGCCCGCGCGCCCCACCCTGCCCCATGCAGCCCATCGGTGTATTTGACAGCGGCGTGGGGGGCCTGAGCGTGCTCAAGGCCCTGCGCCAGGCGCTGCCCCAGGAGCGGTTTGTCTACGTGTCAGACGCAGGCCACGCGCCCTATGGCGAACGCGACGTCGCCCATGTGCTGGCGCGCTCGGTGGCCGTGGGCCAATACTTGGTGCAAAGCCACCAGGTCAAGGCGCTGGTGGTGGCCTGCAACACCGCCACCGCAGCGGCAATTGCCGCCCTGCGCGCGGCCCACCCCACGCTGCCCATCGTGGGCGTAGAGCCCGCACTCAAACCCGCCGCCGCACGCAGCCGCACCGGTGTGGTCGGCGCGCTAGCCACCCGTAGCACGCTGGCGAGCGAAAAATTCCAAGCCTTGTTGCAAGCCCAAAGCCTGCAGGTGCAATTTGTGCTGCAAGCCTGTGACGGCCTTGCCGCCGCCATTGAATGCGCAGATACGCAACAAATACACGCCCTGTGCGCCCGCTACACGGAGGCGCTGGGGCCGGTGGGAACCGCGCCGGGCGCCATCGATACCGTGGTGCTGGGTTGCACCCACTACACCTTCGCGGCAGAGGTATTGCAAGACTTGCTGGGCCCGAATGTGGAACTGATAGACGCCGGCGACCCGGTGGCGCAACGCACGGCAAGCCTGCTGGCGCAGGCGGACGATCTTCAACCAGAACCAAGTGACGCTGGCGCCGCGTGGCTTGAACTTTGGACCACGGGTGATGCACAAACGCTGCAAGACGCAGCGCAGCGGTGGCTTGTGGCCACCGGGCCAGCGCATAAGGTGGAGATTGGGTGATTTGTCGGGGACTGCCGCCTGACCCAATGCAGACGAAAACCGCGCTCAAAGCCTGAACGCCACCGAATAATCAGGCGAGATAACGCGTTGAGGCGGCGCAAAGAACCTGTGCCTAGACGCCCACAAAGCAGGCACCACGCCGCTGCCCATACCGTTTCCTAAGCCCCTGCTGGCGCTGGCGCGCTTGGATCAGGCTTCGGTCGCTTCACGCCGCACAATGCGCCCCAGCACGTCAGCCATGGCGGTGCGCGCTTTCTCTGTGTCGTAGTGGGTTTGAAGGTTGACCCAGCTTTGCGCATCGGTGCCAAAAAACGCGCCCAGGCGCAGCGCCGAATCAACCGTGATACCGCGCAAGCCCTTCACAATTTCATTGATGCGCCGGGGCGGCACGTCAATAGCCTTGGCGAGCGCGTACTGGCTGATGCCCAAGGGCTTTAGCCAATCTTCCAGCAAGATAACGCCAGGGTGAATAAGTGGAACTGTGCGCGGCATGGTGACGCTCCTTTCAGTGGTAATCGACAATTTCAACGCGGGCGGCGTGCCCGCCTGCCCATACAAAGCACAGCCGCCATTGGCCATTTATGCGGATACTGTGCTGCCCCTTGCGGTCGCCCTTGAGGGCTTCCAACTGGTTACCCGGCGGCAGGCGCAAAAACTCCAACGTGGTAGCCGCGTGTAGCTGCTGCAATTTGCGCATGGCCACCGCTTCAAAATTGACAAACCTAGCAACGCGCCTGCCCCCGAAAAAAGCCTCGGTATCGCTGCATTGAAAATCTTGAATCATGCCCGAATAATAACGACCGCCGTTATCAAAGTCAAGCCGCGCCCCAGCCGCCCAGCGCCTAGTCCATGACCTTTCTGCGCCCCTGCTGGCGCGGCGCAAAAGGTGAGGGCACACTAACCCCGACTTATGCGCACGAAGAAATGAAGGTTTACAGAGGGGGAAAGGTGGAAAGCCGGAAGTTTGCGGAACGCTAAAAACTTGAATTTGGCCTGTCCGACAGGGATCGAACCTGTGACCTACAGCTTAGAAGGCTGTTGCTCTATCCAACTGAGCTACGGACAGTCGCTGGCTGACAATGATAGAAACAAAAATGCCAAAGACTAGGCTTTGGCAAATTATGTGGTCGGGGCGAAAGGATTCGAACCTTCGACCCTCTGGTCCCAAACCAGATGCGCTACCAGGCTGCGCTACGCCCCGACAGCGAGTATTCTAACCGCCTGCAGCAAGGCAACTGGCCGCCGCTGCCAAATCTCTTTCATTCTTGCTGATCTGCCTGCTTTTTCATGCTTTCCCCTTCCCTGCTTTGGCTTGATGCCGACGACGCCTTCCCGCCGGTAGACCGCGCCTGGGGCGAGGCGTCCGACGCGCCAGGCCTGCTGGCCGCCGGGGGCGGTCTGGACGTGGCACGTTTGCGCAGCGCCTATACCCAGGGCATCTTCCCGTGGTTCAGCCGGGGCCAACCCGTGTTGTGGTGGAGCCCGAACCCGCGCATGGTGCTCAAGGTGGCCGATTTTCGACTGCACCGCTCGCTCAAGAAAACCCTGCGCCGATTCGAACAAACGCCTGGTTGCGAAATTCGCGTTGACACCGCGTTTGAGGCGGTGATCCGCAAATGCGCACAGGCGCCGCGCGAGGGGCAAAACGGAACCTGGATCCTGGGCGCCATGGTGGACGCCTATTGCGCCCTGCACGCGCAGGGCCTGGCCCACAGCGTAGAAACCTGGGTCGATGGCGAGATGGTTGCGGGCCTGTACTGTGTGGCCATAGGGCAGGCGGTGTTTGGCGAATCCATGTTCAGTGAACGCAGTGACGGCTCAAAAATTGCACTGTCTGCGCTGGTGGCCTTTTGCCTGCACCACCAAGTGGCACAAATCGATTGCCAGCAAAATACGCAGCATCTGGCGTCCCTGGGCGCGCGCCCGGTGCCGCGTGCGGATTTTGTGGCCACACTGGCGCAAGCCACCCGAGCGCCGGCGCTGGAGTGGCAGTTTTCACCCGCTGATTGGGAACCGCTTTTGTCAACCCGCTGAGCCTTGAATGACAAACCTCAAAGACCTTCCGCTGCAAGCATTGCAGTTTTATTCCACGGCGCCCTACGCCTGCAGCTACTTGCCCGCGCGCCTGGCGCGTTCGCAAGTGGCCACGCCCAGCCACCTGATTGACAACGCCACCTATTCCGATCTGGTGGCCGAGGGCTTTCGGCGCAGCGGAATGTTCACCTACCGTCCGCACTGCGACGGCTGCCAGGCCTGCATTGCCCTTCGGGTGCAAGCTGGAGCGTTCGTGCCCAGCCGCAGCCAGCGCCGGGCCTGGAAGCAGCACCAGGGCCTGCAGGCGCGCGTGCTGGGTCTGGGCTTTGTGGCCGAGCATTACGCGCTCTACCAGCGCTACCAGCAAAGCCGCCACGCCGGGGGCGGCATGGAAGAAGACAGCGCGGGGCAGTACACCCAGTTCCTGCTACAAAGCCGCGTCAATTCACGCTTGGTGGAGTTTCGCGAACCCGCAAGCGATGGCCAGCCCGGCGCGCTCAAGATGGTGTCTATCCTGGACGTGCTCAGTGACGGCATTTCCGCCGTTTACACCTTTTACGACCCGGACGACCGCGCCAGCTACGGCACCTACAACGTGTTGTGGCAGATCAACCAGGTCAAAGAACTCGGCCTGTCCTTTTTATACTTGGGCTATTGGATAGAACAAAGCCAAAAAATGAGTTACAAGATCCAGTACCAACCGGTAGAACTGCTCATCGATGGCCGCTGGCAATCGCAGCAAACGAAACGGACCCATGACCAAACCTGATACCCCCCATGCCGCCACGCCTTCCGTACAGGTGATTGAGCGCATGTTCACCCTGATCGACGTGCTGGCATCGCGCGAAGAGGCCATGACGCTCAAGGACATCAGCGAGAAAGCCGGTTTGCACCCGTCCACCGCCCACCGCATCCTCAACGACCTGGTGCTTGGGCGCTTTGCCGATCGCCCCCAGCCTGGCAGTTACCGCCTGGGCATGCGCCTGCTGGAGCTGGGCAACCTCGTCAAAGGCCGCCTGAACGTGCGCGATGCGGCACTGGCACCCATGCGCGAACTGCACAAGCTCACGCAGCAACCGGTGAACCTGAGCATGCGCCAGGGCGACGAAATCATTTATGTGGAACGCGCCTTCAGCGAGCGCTCGGGCATGCAGGTGGTGCGCGCCATTGGCGGGCGGGCGCCCTTGCATCTCACTTCCGTGGGCAAGCTGTTTTTGGCCGCCGACGACCCGCAGCGCATCCGCGCCTATGCCACCCGCACCGGCTTGCAGGGACACACCAAGAACAGTATTACCGACCTGGCTACCCTGGAGCGCGAACTCTCGCGCGTGCGCCAGTCAGGCCAAGCCAATGACAATGAAGAACTGGAGTTGGGGGTGCGCTGCATGGCCGCAGGCATTTATGACGACCAGGCCAAGCTGGTGGCCGGCTTGTCGATCTCCTCGCCATCGAGCCGCATGGACGACGCGTGGATGCCCAAGCTCAAGGAAACAGCGCAGCAGATCTCGCAGACCTTGGGTTACCGCGGCGCGTCTTGAGTGGTGCGAGGCGGATAAACCAAGGGGCCCGATCAGGGCCCCTTTTGCTTAATTGACGCTAAGGTCCAATTCCGTTTCAAGCAAGGCCACTGGCGAGCCCCGGTTAAGCGAGGGTGGGCTTGATTCCACCCAGTGGCGCACACGTTCGGCGTCGGCAATGCGGCTGAGTTTGCCTGCCGAATCCAAAAACACCATGATGAGCTTGCGTCCGGCGACCTTGGCCTGCATTACCAGGCATTGGCCGGCTTCGGAGATATAGCCGGTTTTCTGCAGACCGATGTCCCAAGCGGGGCTTTTGACCAAGCGATTAGTGTTGTTGTAGCGCAGGGTGCGCTTGCCGACTTCCACGTCATATCCGGGTGAAGTAGACAGTTCGCGCAGCGTGGGGTTGCCGTAGGCGTAACCCACCAGGGTGGCCAAATCGGTGGCGCTGGACTGGTTTTTGCTGGACAAGCCGGTGGGCTCCGCGTAGCTGGTGGAACGCATGCCCAGGGTGCTGGCCTTGGCGTTCATCAGGCTGACAAATACGCCCAAACCGCCGGGATAGGTGCGGCCCAGTGCGTGGGCGGCCCGGTTTTCGCTGGACATAAGCGCCAAGTGCAACAGTTCGCCACGCGACAGCACAGTGCCAACGCTCAGGCGCGAGCGGCTGCCCTTTTCGGTATCCACATCGGCCTGCGAAATCGTGATCATCTCTTCCATGGGCAACTTGGCTTCACTGACCAGCACGCCAGTCATGAGCTTGGTGATCGACGCGATGGGCAAGACGGCCGATTCATTCTTTTGGAACAGCACTTCCTTGGTGTCTTGGTCAATGACCAGGGCCACGCTGGACTTGAGTGCCAGCGTGTCGCGCGCGGCGTGCAGGCCGGCGGCTTCGCCATAAGAAGGTTTACCAGGAACCGCCACCACTGCCACGCGCTTGGCTGCGCGCTTTGCTACGGGCTTGGCCTTGGTGCGATTACCAATCGCAGGGTTTCCGTTGTCGTTTTGGGCCGCCAGCGCCTGGACGCCTACTCCTTGCCCCAGGCAGGCGACCAAAAACGTGAGGCAGAGTAGTTTTTTATGCAATTTGGAGTCCGAATAAAGCCATGGGCCAAGACGCGCATGTCTTGGCGCACCTAAGAAAGTGCCCAACTATAAACAAAAAACCTGCCAAATCAAGCACTTGCATCAGAAACATCAAGCTAAATCGTGTAAATCCCGGCCTATCCTTGCGCCGCGACCCGGTCGGCCTTGCTTTGCAGCTTGTTGAGCGCACTCAAATAGGCTTTGGCCGATGCAACCACGATGTCCGGGTCGGAACCCGTGCCGTTCACTACGCGACCGCTGTTTTGCAAACGCACCGTGACTTCACCCTGGCTTTCGGTCGAGCCACTGATGGCGTTGACCGAATACAGCACCATTTCGGCGCCGCTTTGCACATGGGCCTCGATCGCCTTGAGCGAGGCGTCTACCGGTCCGTTGCCATCGGATTCGGACTTGACCTCTTTGCCCCCGCTGGTAAACACCACCGCAGCGTGCGGCCGCTCACCGGTTTCGCTGTGCTGCGCCAATGACACAAAGGCAAATTGCTCTTTTTCTTGCGACACACTCTCGTCGCTGACCAGCGCCAAGATGTCTTCGTCAAAAATCTCGGACTTGCGGTCGGCCAGTTCCTTGAATCGGGCGAAGGCGGCGTTGATCTCGGCTTCGCTGTCGAGTTGCACGCCCAGCTCCTGCAAGCGCTGCTTAAACGCGTTGCGCCCGCTGAGTTTGCCCAGCACGATCTTATTGGCGCTCCAGCCCACGTCCTCGGCACGCATGATTTCGTAGGTGTCGCGCGCCTTGAGCACGCCGTCTTGGTGGATGCCCGAGGCGTGGGCAAAGGCGTTGGCGCCGACCACCGCCTTGTTGGGCTGCACCACAAAGCCCGTGGTCTGGCTGACCATGCGGCTGGCCGCCAGAATGTGGCGGGTATCGATGTTGAGGTCCAGGCCAAAGTAGTCGCGCC
>CANGHQ010000099.1 GCA_947453585.1 Burkholderiales bacterium
CCATGAACTCTTTCAGAATGTCGTTCTGAATCGTTCCGCTCAACTGGTCCTGGGCCACGCCCTGCTCTTCGGCGGCCACCACGTAGCCGGCCAGCACCGGCAGCACCGCGCCGTTCATGGTCATGGACACGCTCACCTTGTCCAGGGGAATCTCGTTGAACAGTATCTTCATGTCCTCAACCGAGTCAATCGCCACGCCGGCCTTGCCCACGTCGCCGGTCACGCGCGGGTGGTCCGAGTCGTAGCCACGGTGGGTGGCCAGGTCAAACGCGACCGACACGCCCTGCCCGCCCGCAGCCAAGGCCTTGCGGTAGAACGCGTTGGACTCTTCGGCGGTAGAGAAACCCGCGTACTGGCGAATCGTCCACGGGCGCACCGCATACATCGTGGCCTGCGGACCGCGCAAATAGGGCTCAAAGCCCGGCAAGGTGTCGGCGTAAGGCAAGTCGGCGGTGTCGGCTGCGGTGTACAGGGGCTTGACCGCGATGCCGTCAGGCGTGATCCAGTTCAGGGCGTCCACATTGCCGCCGGGGGCCGATTTGGCGGCGGCTTTGTGCCAGGCGTCCAGGGTGGCGGATTTGAATTCTGGGTTCTTGTCGGTCATGGCAGGGTCTCGGAATACACGGGATTGGGGTTTGCCCGCATCATATCATTCATAATTATTAATTCAAAACCTTCAAAAGGCTTACAATTTCAGCCATGTCCGCCCTTACCCTGACCCCGCGCGCGCTTTACGAAGAAGTGGCTGAGCTGCTGCGCGAGCGCATTTTTTCCAACCAGCTCGCCCCGGGCAGCTGGATTGACGAGCTCAAACTGGCCGAGGAATACGGCATCAGCCGCACGCCGCTGCGCGAAGCGCTCAAGGTGCTGGCCACCGAGGGCCTGGTCACCATGAAAGTGCGCCGGGGCGCCTATGTGACCGAAGTCAACGCCAAAGACCAACGCGACGTCTACCACCTGCTGTCTTTGCTGGAATCTGACGCCGCAGGTGTGGTGGCCACCAGCGCTACCGAGGCGCAGTTGCAAGACCTGCAAGCCCTGCACCGCGCACTCGTTGCAGCGCTGACCGACACCGACACGTTCTTTGAAATCAACGAGCGCTTTCACATGCGGCTCTTAGAAATTGCCGACAACCGCTGGCGCGACCAGTTGGTGGCCGACCTGCGCAAGGTGATGAAGCTCAACCGCCACCACTCGCTGCTCAAAAGCGGGCGCGTGGCTGAATCGCTGGCCGAACACCAGGCACTGATGGACGCGCTTCTGGCGCGCGACGCGGCCTTGAGCGTGCAGCGCATGCGCGAGCACTTTGCCAATGGCTTAGAGGCGGCCGGCTAAAACCAGCATCCGCCCGGGCGGCGCAGCATAGTGGCGCTAGTCGGCATCGGCGCTGACGGTGGCTTTTTTGCCCGACATCACCAGCGCCACCCCCGCCAAAATCAGCACCCCGCCCACCAGATGGTGCAGGCCCAACGCCTCGTCGAGCACCAGCCAGGCCACCACGGCGGCGTACAGCGGCCCCAGGTACATGGTCATGGCCACGGGCCCCGCGCCCAGCACTTTTTGCGTCCAGCCATAAATCCAATACGAACCAATACCCGGAATCAGCGCGGCCACCACCACCAGCCACAGCGCCTGCACACCCAGCACCGGCTCGCCGTGGGTCAGCTCCCAGGCCGCAAACGGCAGCAACACCACCACGCCACCGGCGCACATGGCGGCCAGTTGCGCAGTCGATCCCAGGGCGCTGGGCCAGTGCTTTTGCAGCAACGAATAAGCAGCCCAGGCGGCGGCGGCAGCCACCACCCACAAATCACCGGCCACAAATTTCAGCGCGGACAAGCGCAACCATTCCCCCTGCACCACCACATGCACCACCCCGGCCAGCGCTGCGGCCACGCCCAGCGCCTGGCGCGCGGAAAAGCGCTCGCCCAGCCACAGCACCGAGCCGATGGTGATCATCACGGGCGAGGCTGCGTAGATCAGCGAGATGTTCATCATGCTGGTGCTTTGGCCGGCAAAGTACACGGCGGCGCCGCAAATCCACATGCCACATGCCCCCAGCGCCAGGTAGCGAGCGGCGTGCAGGCGCAGCTCGTGGCGGTGCTGCCACAGTTCGCGCCGCGCCATCCAGCCTAGCAACACACCGGCCAGCGCCCAACGCCCCAGGGCCAGCACATGCGGCGTGATGACCCCCGGCGCGCGCCGGGCGATCACCGAGTTGACGATCCACAAGAGCGGAATCACCCAGAACAAGACCTTGGCAATGCGCACATCGGCGGGCGTGGGCGCCGCTTGCATCAGGCGCTTTCAGCCGGGGTGTGGATGCGTGTGTCGGCGGGCACCAGGGCGCCGCGCTCTAGCGCCTCGCGCGCTTGGCGCCACACTTCACGCGGGGCCAGAGGCTTGAGCCGGTGGTCGCTCCAGACCTGTCGCCACAGGCGCGATCCACGTTCGCCGTGGTACAGGCCCAGCATCTGGCGCGCAATGGCGTACCAGGGGCAGCCGTCTTCGGCGAAGGCGCGCTCCATATAGTCCACCATGGCCTCTTCTACCGCCTCGCGGGTCGGCAGCGGGTGCGCGTCGTTAAAGAAGGTGGCGTCCCAGCTGCTAAGGAGCCAGGGGTTGTAATAGGCCTCGCGCCCGAGCATGGCGCCGTCGGCGTGTTGCAGGTGCAAAGTAATCTGGGCGTTGGTCTTGATGCCGCCATTGACGGCAATCGTGAGGGCCGGAAAGTCTTGCTTGAGCTGGTAGGCCAAGTCGTAGCGCAGCGGTGGAATTTCGCGGTTTTCCTTGGGGCTCAGGCCTTGCAACCAGGCGTTGCGCGCGTGGACGATGAACACCTCGCACCCCGCCTCGCTCACCTGGCCCACAAAATCGCGCACAAAGCCGTAGCTCTCTTCTTTGTCGATGCCCGTGCGGTGCTTCACGGTCACCGGCACATCCACCACGTCGCGCATGGCTTTGACGCCATCGGCCACCAGCGCGGGCTCATTCATCAGGCAGGCGCCAAAAGCACCGCGCTGCACCCGGTCGCTGGGGCAGCCGCAGTTGAGGTTGATCTCGTCATAGCCCCACTCTTGGCCCAAGCGCGCAGCGGCGGCCAGATCGGCGGGCTCGCTGCCGCCGAGTTGCAGGGCCAGCGGGTGTTCTTCGGCGTTAAAGCGCAGGTGGCGCTGTACGTTGCCGTGCACCAGCGCGCCGGTGGTCACCATCTCGGTGTAAAGCCGGGTGTGGCGACTCAGCAGGCGGTGAAAGTAGCGGCAATGGCGGTCGGTCCAGTCCATCATCGGGGCAACCGACAGGCGCCAAAGGGATGGATTGGGGGCCGCCAATGGGCTTGCCAGCGAGGTTTCAAGGGAAGTCACGGTCATTGGGCGATTATCCCCGGGCGCAGCAGCGGCTACAGGACGCTAGCTTCCGCCCGCATGCCGGTTGCCAGAACCGGGGCGCTGCGGGCTGTGCGAACGCTTTGGCGCACCACGAAAAACCCCTTCGCTACTTTTGGGTCCAGACAGGGGACAGGCTGACAAGCAAAAAAGCCAAATACATCGTTTTACATAATTTAACCAAATAGATACGGGAATATTAAATTTCAATGGTGTTATTGAAACTTTATATATAACAATAGTATTGTTAAAAAAGAACTACTTTTTGGTATATTTCCATCTGTCGCAGCATTTCGCTTGCCACACAAGCGCCCAGCCAATGTGCCAAAAAGCCGACCCTGCTGAGCCAAAAAATAGGGGCATTCCAATTTGATCAATCAATCCGCGGTGCCGTTTCCGCGCTGCATTCCCACCGAGCTTTTTGGCTCCATCGGCTTGACCGAACCCCAGCTTGAACGGGTGCAAAAGCTTATTTTTGTGCCGCGCGCCGTCAAAAAAGGCGATCACCTGTTCCGCGAAGGCCAGTCATTCAGGGATATCTTTGCGGTGCGCTCGGGCAGCTTCAAGTCTGACCTTGCGACTGACAATGGGCGGGAACAAGTGATCGGCTTCCACCTTCCCGGAGACTTTTTGGGACTTCAAGGCATTGCTGCCCAATCCCACGCTTGCGAAGCCGTGGCACTTGAAGACGCCGAGGTCTGCGCCATGCCTTTTGAGCACGTAGAAGCACTGTCACGTGAACTGCCACGGGTGCAACGCCTGTTCTACAAGTTGATGAGCGCCGAAATTTTGCGTGAGAGCCATGCCATCGTCATGCTGGGAAGCCTGCGCGCAGAGGGGCGCGTTGCGGCCTTTTTGCTCGATTTGTTGGACCGCCTCAAAGCCCGGGGGTTTTCGGAGAACGAAATGGTGCTTCGCATGACCCGTGAAGACATTGGCAGCTATTTGGGTCTGAAGCTCGAAACCGTCAGCCGCGTGCTGGCCAAGCTAGCTGCCAATGGCCTGATCCGCATTGACAACCGCCATGTGTCCGTGCAGCGCCGCGACGCACTGGCTGCGCTGGCAAAACCGCAGTCAATTTAGCGGTCCGCCCCGGCGGGCAAACTAGCTTACACACCAAGGTGCCGCATTGCGCGCCAGCGCCATCCACAGCGCCCAGGCCGAACTGATCGCCAGCGCCGCGCCCGCCACGCGTACACCTAGGCTGCCGTGGCCGCCAAAGGCAGCGTCTCCCCGCAGCCGCAACCAGAGCCAAGGCCCAGCCACCATGGACACGCTGGTGCCCAGGGCAAACAGCGCCATCACCATGGCGCCGCTGGCCACCGACCCGGCTAGCGCCGCCACCAGCAAGGCCGAATACAACAGCCCGCAAGGCAACAAGGCCCACAACATACCCAAGAGCAGCGGCGCGCTGCCGCTGCGCTGGCCAAATGCCCGCGCACGCTGCCATATGCCGCGCCCCACGCGCTCCAGCCAGAGCGGCTGCTCGGCTTTGAACAGCAGCAGCAAACCCAGCACCAGCGCCGCTACGTGCAGCAAGCTCCACACCGGGCGTAGCGCAGCAGATTGCACCGTGAGCCAGCCCAGGCCCTGCATGGAAGCCGCCGCCAGCGCACCCAAGGCGGAATAGCCCAGCACGCGCCCCGCCTGGAAAGTAAAAATTGCCTGGTTTTTGCGCGGCCCGGCGGCCTGCCCCAGGCCGGCGCATGCAGCGCCGCACATGGCCACGCAATGCGGTCCGCCCACCAGCCCCATCAACAGGGCGGTGCTTGCAAGGGAAATCAGGGCGTTGCTCACCCGGCGATGGTAGCCGCGCCTACAGGATTTTGGAGAATCGGTTCAGGTGCAGGTTGGCCTGCAAGTGGCGGTCAAATACCATGGCCACAGCGCGCACAAAGAACCAGCCGGTATCGGTGACTTCGATGCTGTCAGCGTCCACTGTGACCATGCCTTGTTCGGCCAGAGGTTTCAGGGCCTCAAGCTCAGTGGCAAAGTAACGCCCAAAGTCCACCAGATACGCCAGAGCGATCGACTCAAAGTGCACCGCACCCTGGCACATGATGGCCATGATGACGGCGCGGCGCAGCAAATCGTCGCGCGTGAGCGCCAGCCCGCGCACCACCGGAAAACGGCCGTGGTTGAGCAGGTCGTAGTAGTCGTCCAGGGTTTTGGCGTTTTGGCTGTAGGTGGCGCCCACGCGCCCGATGGACGACACGCCCAGCGCAATCAGGTCGCAGTCGGGTTGGGTGCTGTAGCCCTGGAAATTGCGGTGCAAGCGGCCCTGGCGCTTGGCCACGGCCAGCGGGTCGTTGGGCAGGGCAAAGTGGTCCATGCCCACATACACATAACCTACCGCCAGCAAGGCTTCGAGCGACCGCGCCAGCATCGCCACTTTGGCGCTGGCCGTGGGCAGTTCGGCGTCGTTGATGCGGCGCTGGGGCTTGAAGCGCTGGGGCAGGTGCGCATAGCCATACAGCGCAATGCGGTCCGGGCGCAGCTCGGTAATTTGGGCCAGCGTGCGGTCAAAGGAAGCCGGGCTTTGCAGGGGCAGGCCATAAATCAGGTCCACATTGATGGAATCAAAGCCGCGCTCGCGGGCCGCATGCACCAGGGTGAACACCTGTTCGGCCGGCTGCACGCGGTGCACGGCTTTTTGCACTGCCGGGTCAAAGTCCTGCACGCCAAAGCTCAGACGGTTAAAGCCCATGCTGGCCAGTGCGTCGATGCGCGCCACGTCCACCGTGCGCGGGTCAACCTCGATAGACAGTTCGGCACCCGGCGCTAACTGGAAATGCTGCTGCAGCAAGGCCATGAGCGCGCGCAGCTCGTCGTCGTTCATGAAGGTGGGGCTGCCGCCGCCCAGATGCAGCTGGCTCACCACGCGGCCCTTGCCGATCAGGTCGGTGTGCAGCGCCAGTTCCAGGGCCAGGTAGCGCAGGTATTCCCCTGAGCGGCTGTGGTGCTTGGTGATCACTTTGTTGCACGCGCAGTAGTAGCACAGCGAATCGCAAAACGGAATGTGCACGTACAAGGACAGAGGCTGGGGCCGCGCGCCCTCGTCGTTAAAGCGCTGGGCCAGCGTGCGCTTGTATTCCTCGTCGCCAAAGGCCTCTACAAAGCGGTCTGCAGTGGGATAGGACGTGTAGCGCGGGCCGGCTACATCAAACTTTTGGAGCAAACCAAGTGACACCGGAATTGGCATGTGATTCATTCAGGTTAATATATTGACTAGCCTCATAATGTGAACCAGCTAACAGTTTGTGTATTTGACATGCGTCAACATCCACGGATAGACCCAACATTTGGTTCACCAGGAGTAGTCA
>CANGHQ010000100.1 GCA_947453585.1 Burkholderiales bacterium
AATCACCATCACGCGCCACGGTGCGCCGGTGGCGCGACTTGTTGCGATTGGCGCGCAAGATACGTACAAGCCCGAGCAGCGCCAGCGGGTGCACAGCGCCATGGCGCAACTGCGCGCCTTGGGCGCAGACAGCGCGCTGGGATGCACGCTTGCGCAAGCCATTCAAGAGGGGCGCGACTGATGGCTTTTGTGCTCGACAACTCGGTGGTCTCGGGCTGGTATTTGACCGGCCAATCCACCGAATACAGCCAGGCCATCGCGGCCCGCCTGGAAGTAGACAAAGCCTTGGTGCCCGCCTTGTGGCAGCTCGAACTGGCCAACGTTCTGAAAACCGCTTGCACCAAAGGCCGCCTGAGCCATGCCCAAGCGCGGCAGATTCTGGACGCGCTGGGGCAACTGCCCATCGAAGTCGACTCCGACGCGCAGCCCGGCCAACGCGCCTTGTTTGAGCTGGCGATGCGCTTTAACCTGAGCAGCTACGACGCCGCTTATCTAGAGCTGGCCATGCGGCACGGCCTGCCCTTGGCGACACAGGACGAGCAACTCAAAATCGCCGCCCTTGCTGCGGGCGTGGACTTGCTTTAGCCCGTTGTCCGACTATGGGGCGGGCGGCTGTTCCACACCCGCCGCGTAGACCCGACAAATTACCCGCGTAGCTTCGCAGCCACCTGCGCCACCCGCGCGCCATAGGCCTTGGCCGTGTCAAGGTCGCCCTGGGGAATGTCTTCAGCCGGGCTGGTGGGGCCGACCTGGGCCATGACGCCGGAGCTCGAACCCAGGCGGTTGATGCTGCCGTCATTCATGGCGGGCTGGCCGACCCAAATCATGCCTTGTTGCATGGCCAGGGTGATGAAGTATTGGATGGTGGACAACTTGTCGCCGCTGGGGTTGGCCGAGCAGGTAAAGCCACCCGCCACTTTGTCCTTCCATCCGCTGACAAACCAGCGCTTGGAAGATGCATCTGCAAATTTCTTGAACTGCCACGAAGCCATGCCCATGTAGGTGGGCGAACCCATGATGATGGCGTCGGCCTCGTCCAGCGCGGTCCACTCGGCGTCGGTAATGTTGCCGTCGGCGTCAATCGTGACGAGCTGCGCATCCGCGCCATCGGCCACAAACTGGGCAACGCGCTGGGTGTGGCCGTAGCCGGAATGGAAAATAACAACGGTCTTGGTCATAAGGTAACTCCAAAAGCACAAAGAAACGGCAACCCAAAACAAGGTCGCCAAAGGAAAAAAAACGGGCTTTGGCAGCGGCGTGCGCCAGAAGCGGTAGCGCTCGGGCGGTCTTTAGTCGGGGCTCAGGCGCTCAGGTCAAACACCAGCACTTCGGCGTCGTGCGCCTCAGCCAGCGTGAGCTGGCTTTCACCTGAGAGCAGCGCAGCATCACCCGTGGCAAGGGCCTGGCCGTTGGCGGTGATGGAGCCGCGCAGCACTTGCACGTAGGCCTTGCGCGCCGGGTCGAGCGCCAGAGCAGCAGACTGCGCGCCGTCAAACAGGCCGCTGTACAACTTGGCGTCGGCGTGAATCAGCACCGATCCCTGCGCCGCATCAGGCGAAGCCACCAAGCGCAACGCGCCTTGCTTTTCGGCGGAATCAAAGGTTTTTTGCTCGTAGCTCGGGGGAATGCCGCGCACATTGGGCTCAATCCATATCTGGAAGAAATGCGTGGTGGCGTCGGGCGCGTGGTTGAACTCGCTGTGCTGCACGCCGCTGCCCGCGCTCATGCGCTGCACGTCGCCCGGCGGAATGCCTTTGACGTTGCCCATGCTGTCTTTGTGCGCCAGGTTGCCCGACATCACGTAGCTGATGATTTCCATGTCGCGGTGGCCGTGCGTGCCAAAACCCATGCCCGGCGCGATGCGGTCTTCGTTGATCACGCGCAAATTGCCCCAGCCCATGTGCGCTGGGTCGTAGTAGCCAGCAAACGAAAAGCTGTGGAAGGACTTGAGCCAGCCGTGGTCGGCGTAGCCGCGCTCAGAAGATTTGCGTAGTGTGATCATGGTGCCCATCGTAGTGCGCAACCGACGAGCGGACGCGCAAGGCGTTTGATGGCATCATTCAATAATTTTCATCTTACAGTCACCCAAGATGCAATTTTCTCGCGATATTTTGACGCCAGACGCACTCTATATGCTGCAAACCATTGGCGCCACCGGCAGCTTTGCCGCCGCCGCGCGCGCCCTGAACCTGGTGCCCAGCACCCTGAGCTACCGGGTGCGCCAGATTGAAGAAGCGCTGGACGTGCTGCTGTACGACCGCAATTCGCGTCAAGCAAAACCTACTGAGGCCGGGGCCGAGCTGCTGCGCGAGGCTACGCGCCTGCTGGGCGAGATTGACGCCGTGGCCAACCGCGTCAAGCGCGTGGCCACGGGCTGGGAATCGCAATTTACCGTGGCCGTGGACACCATCATCGCCAAGTCCACGGTGATGGAGCTGTGCGACGGTTTTTTTGCCCAAACGCCGCCCACCCGGCTGCGTCTGCGGGACGAGACCCTGGCCGGCACGCTAGAGGCACTCACCTCGGGCCGCGCCGATCTGGCCATTGGCGTGGGGCCCGACGCTTCGGCCCATGCGGGCGTGCAAACCCGGGTGTTGGGAACCCTGTCTTTTGTGTACGCAGTAGCGCCCCACCATCCGCTGGCCTTGGCGCCCGAACCCTTAAGCGACGCCTCCATGCAAATGCACCGCGCCGTGGCCGTGGCCGATTCGGTGCAACGCGGCGCGGGCCTGACCTTTGGTTTGCTCCACGGCCAAGACGTGTTTACCGTGGCCAGCATGCAGGCCAAGATTGACGCGCAACTGCGCGGCCTGGGAGGCGGCAATGTGCCGCTGACCATGGCCGCGCCCTACCTGGCCAGCGGGCGCCTGGTGGCCAAACGCACCGAGCGCGCCGCCCAGCAAGTCACCGTGTATTACGCCTGGCGCGCAGGCAAAGGAAGCGCCCAGGGCCGCGCCTTGCAATGGTGGCTGCAGCAACTCGACAGCGCCACCACCCGCGCCGCCCTGCTTGACGCGCAGCGAATGGGCTAAAACCCACGCCAGATTCGCCTCCAGACCGTGTACAGTGGCTGCGACACCCGACCATAGGAGAACAAATGCAAGCATTGCCCAAAAACATAGCCATCGTCGGAGGCGGCCTGGCCGCCATCACCTGTGCCCGCACCCTGGTGCAAGCCGGCAAGAGCGTGACGATTTTTGAGAAAAGCCACGGCGTGGGCGGACGCATGTCCACCCGCAACAGCCCGTTTGGCACCTTTGACCACGGCGCGCAGTACTTCACCGTGCGCGACCCGCGCTTTGTCGAAGCTCTGCAAACCACCCCCAAAACCTGCCGCCCCTGGAGCGCCAATATGGTGCAAGTGCTTGACGAACGCGGCCGCGTGGCCGCCGCCGGCCTGCCCGCACGCGAGCCGCACTGGGTAGCCAAGCCGGGCATGAGCGCCTTGGTCAAAACCTGGGCCGCGCCTCTGGAAGATTCCATGCTGTTTGACACCCATGTCACCCACATCGAGACCGATGCCATGGACAAAGCCCTGTGGCAACTGCGCACCATGGGCAGCGACGACAGCGTCCACGTCTACGCCGGTTTTGACGCCGTACTGCTGGCCGTGCCCAGCCCGCAGGCCATTGCGCTGCTGGAGACCGTGCCCAAATCGCGCCGCCCCAGCGCCGCCATCCAGAAAAAACTCGCAGCAGTCACCGTAGACCCTTGCTGGACGCTGATGCTGGCTTTTCCGCAAGCAGTGCAACCGGGCCTCACCACGTTGGGCCCGCAGTGGAACGCCGCGCGCAGCACGCACCACCGCATTGCCTGGCTGGCGCGCGAATCCAGCAAACCGGGCCGCCGCACCATCGAGCGCTGGACGGTGCAGGCGAGCGCCGCTTGGTCGCAAGAACATTTGACCGACAGCAAGACCCGCGTTGAGGGCAAGCTGATCAAGGCGTTCTCTGAGGTGACCGGCATCCGCGCCGAACCCAGCCACGTGGAATCGCACCGCTGGTTGTATGCCAAAACCGGCCAGCCCCTGGGCCAAAGCCACGTGTGGAGCGCCAAAACGGGTCTCGGCCTGTGCGGCGACTGGTGCCTGGGCCACCGGGTGGAAAACGCCTTTGTCTCCGGGCTGGAACTGGCTCTCGCCGTCGGCTAAACCCGGCTTGCAGCCCGGCATGCGCAAAGCGGTGTGATGGCGGGCGGCAGCTACGTGGGGCGCTTTGCGCCCTCGCCCACCGGGCCACTGCACGCGGGCTCGTTGGTGGCGGCACTGGCCAGTTGGCTTGACGCCCGCGCCCACAACGGACATTGGCTGCTGCGTATCGAAGACGTGGACACGCCGCGCACTGTGGCGGGTGCCGACCAAATCATCCTTCAGCAACTCGCCACCTGCGGCCTGCACCCAGACGCCCCGCCGGTGTGGCAAAGCCAGCGTAGCGCCTTGTACCAAGCCGCACTGGAGCAACTGATTGCCACGGGCCTGGCCTACGCCTGCACCTGTTCGCGCAAAGACATCGAGATCGCCTTGGCGGCTCGGGGCCACACCCGCACACGCCATGCCGAGTTGGTTTATCCCGGCAGTTGCCGCCTGGGGCCTTTGCACCCGATGTCCCGCGCCCAAGCCTGGCGCTTGCGCACTGACGTATTGCTGGCGCCCCACGGGCCGTCGCCCGGGGGCAGCTCGCACATCATTTGGCACGACCGGCGCCTGGGGCCGCAGGCGCAAGACGTGGCGCAGGCCGTGGGCGACTTTGTGCTTCAGCGCGCTGACGGCTGCTGGACTTACCAGCTCGCCGTGGTGGTGGACGACGCGGCCCAAGGCATCAGCCACGTGGTGCGCGGCCAAGACCTGGCTGACAACACTGCACGCCAGATCTGGCTGCAGCGCTGCCTGGGCCTGCCCACGCCGCAGTATTTGCACACGCCGCTGGTGCTGGGCGCGGATGGCGCCAAGCTGTCCAAACAAAACGGCGCGCTCCCGCTTGATTTGTCCATGCCCTTGCAGGCGCTCAACTCGGCCGCCGCCGTGCTGGGTTGGCCCGCACAAACCGGCACCGTGCCCGAGGCGCTGGCCGCCTGGACTGCGATGGTTGCCGCCAACGGTTCGCCTGTGGCACGATGACAGCCACCATGAACCCCGAACCACTACGCAAACACCTGGGCAGCCTGCTGGTGGGCCTGCAATTTGGCCTGATCTTGCTGCTGGGCGCCAGCGTGGTGCCGCTTGCTATTGCGGGTCAGGTGCCGCTTTCGGCGGGCCTGCTGGCGGCAGCGGGCTTGGCACTGGCTGCATGGGCGCTGTGGGCCTATCCGCCGGGCAGCTTCAACATCCGCCCCACGCCGCGCACCGATGGGCAGGTGGTGCAACGCGGCCCCTACCGCTGGGTACGACACCCGATGTACACCAGCATCGCCCTGTGCGGCCTGGGCTGCGCCTGTGCGGTGCAGCAGCTTTGGGTATGGCTGGCGCTGGCGGCCATGGGCCTGGTGCTGCTGACCAAGGCCTTGCTTGAAGAGCGTTGGATGACCGAGCAGCACCCCGACTACGCCGACTACCAGGCCCGCACCAAGCGCTTTGTGCCTTGGTTGCTTTGAGCCCTAGCACCGACGGGCCCAGCGCAGGGGCACCCAGCCCCTAAAATCGCCCACTTCGCCGCACCGGCGCCTCTTGCCTGCGCACGCTGTGCGCCCCGCCCCCATTTATGACGTCTGAATCCTCCCCCCTGCCGCCTGGCCCCGAAACCGCAGTCCCTGAAGCGCCCAAGGTCTACATGCGCGGCATCAAAAGCTTTGTCATACGCGCTGGGCGCATGACGGCTGGGCAAACCAAGGCGGTCGATACGCTGGGGCCGCAGTTTTTGCTGCCTTACCAAGACCAATTGCTTGACTTCAAGACAGTGTTTTCCTCGCTTCCCGGCGACGCTACCGCGCACCCCGTGGTGCTGGAAATCGGCTTTGGCATGGGCGAGGCCACGGCGCATATTGCGGGCGTGATGCCCGAGACGCGCTTTTTGTGCTGCGAGGTGCACGAGCCCGGCGTGGGCGCGCTGCTCAAACGCATTGGCGAACAAGACCTGCACAACATCCGCATTTGCGCCCATGACGCCGTCGAAGTAATCGACCACATGCTGCCACTGCAAAGCCTGGACGGCGTGCACATCTTCTTTCCCGACCCTTGGCACAAGACCAAGCACAACAAACGCCGCCTGATCCAGGCGCCGCTGATTGCCAAACTCGCACAGCGCCTCAAAGTGGGCGGCTACCTGCACTGCGCCACCGACTGGCAGCCCTACGCCGAGCAGATTCTGGAAGTGCTGAGCGCAGAGCCCGCGCTGGCCAACCGCGCCGCCGCCGCGCACCCCGAGCTGCTGGGCTACGCGCCCAAGCCGCATTACCGGCCGCTCACCAAGTTTGAGAACCGGGGCATCAAACTCGGCCACGGCGTGTGGGATGTGGTGTTTGAGCGCATCTAGCGTCCGGGCGTGCCTGGCAGTGCGCCCAAGTTTCTGAGCGCGCGCCATGAAGTTCCCGCACACCCCGGCGCTGCGCGATGGCGTAGGCCCCAGCAGCGTCGTGCTGCCCCTGGGCCCTTGGCCCACGGTGCTCGATTTTTTGGTTGAGCGCTTTCCCGGCGTGGCGCGCGCGCGGTGGTTAGAGCGCATGGCGTCTGGCGCGGTGAGCTGCGACCTGGGCCACAC
>CANGHQ010000101.1 GCA_947453585.1 Burkholderiales bacterium
CTGTGCATCGGCATGGCCGCCAGCATGGGCGCGTTCTTGTTGACGGCCGGTGCCAAGGGCAAGCGCTTCTCCTTGCCCAATTCCAAGGTCATGATTCACCAGCCTTTGGGCGGCACCCAAGGCCAGGCCACCGAGATCGAGATCCATGCCCGCGAAATCCTGAAAACGCGCGAGCAACTGAACAAGATCTTGGCCGACCGCACCGGCCAGCCCCTGGAAAAGATCGAGCGCGACACCGAGCGCGACTACTACCTGTCCGCCGACGAAGCCAAGGAATACGGCCTCATCGACCAGGTGATCGCCAAGCGTCCTTAAGTTTGCGGCCACGGGCCCTGAACAGCAACGGTGTCTTTCCAAGCGGGGGACACCGTTTTTAGTTGGTTATCATTGGTTTTCATACCTAAAAAGGCATTTGTCCCATGGCCGAAAAAAAAGGCGCTTCGAGCGAAAAGAACCTGTATTGCTCGTTCTGTGGCAAGAGCCAGCACGAAGTTAAAAAACTCATTGCCGGTCCGTCGGTGTTCGTCTGTGACGAATGTATTGACCTGTGCAACGAAATCATCCGGGACGAAGTGCCGTCGATCACCGGCGACAGCGAAGGCCGTGGCGACCTGCCCACCCCTTCCGAAATCAAGTCCAACCTAGATAACTACGTTATCGGCCAAGAGCCGGCCAAGCGCACCCTGGCGGTGGCGGTGTACAACCACTACAAACGCCTGCGCCACCAGGAAAAGGCCAAAAAAGACGACGTGGAGCTGTCCAAAAGCAACATCTTGCTGATCGGCCCCACCGGTTCGGGCAAAACCCTGCTGGCCCAAACCTTGGCGCGCATGCTCGATGTGCCCTTTGTGATGGCCGATGCCACCACCCTGACCGAAGCGGGCTATGTGGGCGAAGACGTGGAAAACATCGTGCTCAAGTTGCTGCAAAGCTGCAACTACGAAGTTGAGCGTGCCCAACGCGGCATTGTGTATATCGACGAAATTGACAAAATCTCACGCAAATCGGACAACCCATCTATTACCCGCGACGTGTCGGGCGAGGGCGTACAACAAGCGCTGCTCAAGCTGATCGAAGGCACCATGGCGAGCGTGCCGCCCCAAGGCGGGCGCAAGCATCCCAACCAAGACTTTGTGCAGATCGACACCACCAACATTCTGTTTATCTGCGGCGGCGCGTTTGCGGGGCTTGAGAAAGTCATTGAAAACCGCACCCAGTCTTCAGGTATCGGTTTTGGCGCCACGGTGATGAGCAAAGCCCAGCGCAGCCTGACCGAAGTTTTCAAAGACGTGGAGCCCGAGGATCTGATCAAGTTTGGCCTGATCCCTGAACTTGTGGGCCGCATGCCCGTGGTTGCCACCTTGGCTGAGTTGACCGAAGACGCCATGGTGCAAATCCTGACCGAGCCCAAAAATGCGCTGGTCAAGCAATACGCCAAGCTGATTGCCTTGGAAGGCGCCGAGCTCGAGATTCGTCCCGACGCGCTGAGGGCTATCGCCAAGCGCGCGTTGGCGCGTAAAACCGGTGCGCGCGGCCTACGTTCCATCCTGGAGCAGTCGCTGATTGAAACCATGTACCAGCTGCCCGACAGCAACGATGTGGTCAAGGTGGTGGTGGATGCGTCCACGATTGAAGACAACCACCCCCCGCTGCTGGTGTACCGCGAGATTGCTAAAAAAGCCTGAGTCCCGCGCCTTGGCGCGAGAGCAGGGCCGCACTGGCCCTGATCTGGAACGGGTTTGGCCAAGATTTCTGCCGCTCTGTGCTTGAATTTTGTTAAAACCCGTCCATATCGAACACATACACGAGGTTTAAATATGTCCGGTCACACCCCATTGCCAGCCCAACCGATTGATTTGCCGATGTTGCCGCTGCGCGACGTCGTGGTATTTCCCCACATGGTGATACCGCTGTTTGTAGGTCGCCCCAAGAGCATCAAGGCGCTCGAAGCGGCCATGGAAACCGACCGCCGCATCATGCTGGTTGCGCAAAAAACGGCAGCCAAAGACGAGCCTTTAGTCACCGATATGTTCGAAGTGGGTTGCGTTTCCACCATTTTGCAGATGCTCAAATTGCCCGATGGCACGGTCAAAGTGTTGGTTGAAGGCCATCAACGCGCCACGGTGGACAAAATCGAAGACGGCGAATCGCATTTCACCGCCCTGGTCACGCCGATAGAGCCGCCCGCAGCCCTGAGCGGCGAGGCCGAGAAAACCAGCACCAGCGAAATCGAGGCCCTGCGCCGCGCGGTGATGCAGCAGTTTGACCAGTACGTCAAACTCAACAAGAAGATCCCCGCTGAAATCCTGACCTCGATTGCCAGTATTGATGACCCCGGCCGTCTGGCTGACACCATTGCCGCCCATTTGCCCCTGAAGCTGGAAAACAAGCAGGTGGTATTGAGCTTGGCCGATGTCAAAGCGCGCATGGAAAACCTGCTCGAACAAATTGAGCGCGAGGTGGACATCCTTAACGTGGACAAAAAAATCCGGGGACGCGTCAAGCGCCAGATGGAGAAAAACCAGCGCGACTTCTACTTGAACGAGCAAGTCAAGGCGATCCAGAAAGAACTAGGTGACGGCGAGGACGGCGCTGACATTGAGGAGCTTGAGAAAAAAATCAAAGCGGCCAAGATGCCCAAGGAAGCCCTGAAAAAGGCCGAAGCAGAACTCAAAAAGCTCAAGCTCATGTCGCCCATGTCGGCCGAAGCCACCGTGGTGCGCAATTACCTAGACGTGCTCATTGGCCTGCCCTGGACGACCAAGACCAAAATCAAGCATGACTTGGGCAATGCCGAAGCAGTGCTGAACCAGGACCATTACGGCCTGGACAAGGTCAAAGACCGCATTCTGGAATACCTTGCAGTGCAACAGCGCGTGGACAAGGTCAAGGCGCCTATCCTCTGTTTGGTTGGCCCTCCGGGCGTGGGCAAGACGTCTTTGGGCCAGTCGATTGCCAAGGCGACCGGGCGCAAGTACGTGCGCATGGCGCTGGGCGGCATGCGTGACGAGGCCGAGATTCGCGGCCACCGCCGCACCTACATCGGCGCCATGCCGGGCAAGGTCTTGCAAAGCCTGAGCAAGGTCGGCACGCGCAACCCTTTGTTCTTGCTCGACGAGATTGACAAGCTGGGCACAGACTTCCGGGGCGACCCAAGCAGCGCGCTGCTTGAGGTGCTCGATCCTGAGCAAAACCACAAGTTTGGCGACCACTATGTGGAAGTGGACTACGACTTGAGCGACGTGATGTTCGTCGCAACGTCGAACTCCATGAAGATCCCGGCGGCGCTGCTCGACCGCATGGAGGTGATTCGCCTCTCGGGTTACACCGAAGACGAAAAAACCAGCATTGCGCTGACCTATTTGCTGCCCAAGCAGATGAAAAACAACGGTGTGAAAGACACCGAGTTGCTCGTTTCGGAAGACGCAGTGCGCGACATCGTGCGCTACTACACCCGCGAAGCCGGCGTGCGTTCTCTGGAGCGCGAACTGTCCAAAATTTGCCGTAAGGTCGTCAAGGGCTTGCTGCTCAAGAAGCTCACTCCGCGCGTCTTGGTGAATGCCGACAACCTGAATGATTATTTGGGCGTGCGCAAGTTCAGCTTTGGCCGCGCCGAAGACCAAAACCAGGTCGGCCAGGTGGTCGGTCTGGCCTGGACCGAGGTGGGGGGCGACTTGCTCACCATTGAGGCGGCCCTGATTCCGGGTAAAGGCGTCATCACCCGCACGGGTTCCTTGGGCGACGTGATGAAAGAGTCAGTGGAAGCAGCACGCACCGTGGTGCGCAGCCGCGCCCGGCGCCTTGGCATCAAAGACGAGTTCTTTGAGAAAAAAGACATCCACATCCACGTGCCCGACGGCGCAACGCCCAAGGACGGGCCAAGCGCGGGTGCGGCCATGGCCACCGCCTTTGTGTCGGCCCTGACGGGCATTGCGGTGCGCGGTGACGTGGCGATGACGGGCGAGATCACCCTGCGCGGCGAGATTACCGAGATTGGCGGGCTCAAGGAAAAGCTGCTGGCGGCGCTGCGCGGCGGCATCAAGACGGTGCTGATTCCCGAGTCGAATGCCAAAGACTTGCAAGAGATTCCAGACAACGTCAAAAAGGGCCTGGAAATCATCCCGGTGCGTTGGATTGACCAAGTGCTGGAATACGCGCTGGTGTCCCAGCCCGTGCCGCTGCCTGAAGACGAGGTGTTGGTGGTGCCCGCGCCCGCGGTGGATGGGTCGCAGGGAGTGCAAGGCGCAGTCAAGCATTAAGGCATTGCGTGGGCCGTGCACTCTTTTTGGCGGTGCACGGAAAACGCAAAAAATGTCGCTATAATTTGCGCTTGAAACGCGGGAATAGCTCAGTTGGTAGAGCGCAACCTTGCCAAGGTTGAGGTCGAGAGTTCGAGACTCTTTTCCCGCTCCATATTCCGAAAGGGAAGCGAAAAGCTTCCCTTTTTTGTTCGCGGTGTTCATCGCGAATAGGGGTGGCCCCGCTTGGGGCTGATTTCATCAAGGGCGCGGTAGCAAAGCGGTTATGCCCCGGATTGCAAATCCGGTTAGTCCGGTTCGACTCCGGACCGCGCCTCCATATTTAAGCCATCTGCATCTGCGCGTTGATCGGTACGCAGACATTCTGGTTCACAATAGAGCCAAGAGCCCGAGTGGTGAAATAGGTAGACACATCGGACTTAAAATCCGCCGCTTCGTGAATAACGGGCGTACCGGTTCGATTCCGGTCTCGGGCACCAATGCTAAGAAAAGTGAAAAATGCGCAATTTTTCACTACAAATTCGCAAGACTACGCAACTTCTGCGCTTTCCGTCCTTGCGCTAAAACTCCAAAAAACGTTGCACAGTCGTTGCACAAAATCCCGCGTATGCTACTGCCCAATGTAGCCGTATGCAGCCAACTGCTTTGTTGGTGCTAGCGTGGAGTAGAAACAGTGCCCCAAAAGATTGACGACACAGTACACATACTCGAAGGTAAGGCTACGCTGTTTAAGCGAGCCACAAGCCCCGTTTGGCACGTTCGTTACAAGGTACGCGGCACTTGGGAGCGAATGACAACCAAGTGCGACAACTTGGCAGACGCTAAGCAGGCAGGCGTGGACATTGTTATGAATGCAATGTTTAGGGAAAAGAACGATTTACCCATTGTCAGCAAGCGCTTCAAAGCCGTTGCGAAACTGGCAATTGCGCGAATGGAAGCACTGCAGGCAGCAAAGCAGGGCAAGGCTACTTTCAAAACCTACATACAGGCGCTGAACAAGTACTTCATTCCCCTGCTGGGCAATCACAACATAGACAAGATTGACAACGCGGTGCTGACGAAATTCGACACTGAACGGCTAGCGTTAATGGGTAAGTCGCCAAGCGCAAGCGTACTTAACAACCACAACAGCGCACTGAACCGTGTGTTTGACGAAGCGTTGGAGCGTGGCTACATGTCACGCTTTCAAATTCCACTGCTGCGTAACGAAGGTGTTAAAGGGCAGCGACGGCCTGATTTCACAATTGAAGACTACACAGCCATCTACAAAGGTATGCGCAAGTGGGTTACAGAAGCACGTAAGGGACACGAGACAGCATTGCGGGCGGTGTTACGTGAATACGTGCTGGTATTGGCTAACACGGGCATACGGGCTGGCACAGAAGCAATGAACTTGAAGTGGCAGAACTTGTTTTACTTTGAAGAGAAGGGCGTGCGCTACTTGGCGCTGAATGTAAACGGCAAGACTGGACATAGAGAAGTGATTGCAAGGCAAAACACTTTTCGCTACTTAGACAGACTCCGCAAGGTAAACCCAGCTTGGCAAGCGGGAACATTTGAAGACTTCATAAAAGCCAAACACGACGCATATGTGTTTAGGTTGAATGAAAAAGACATGACGACAACATTTGGACGTATGTTTGCACGTTTCCTCAGCAAGCATGAATTGCAGTACGATGCGCGAACAGGCAAAGAACGAACGCTGTACAGCCTGCGCCACTACTATGCAACTATGGCGTTGACATACGACAGAATGACGATTTACACGCTAAGCAAGCATATGGGCACGGGCGTGAAGATGATTGAACAACACTATGGGCATGTGCAACTACGTAAGAAAGCACATGCGATTGCAGGTGGTAAACGACTTGTGTAGTGCTTGGGAGAGTTTGGCGTAGTAAAGGTGCCTGCGCTTTTCGAAGACTTAGCGTAACGTAATCGCAAAAGCAATAATTTAACTTGAAAAAATGAAAATTCTAAAATATCTCGTATTTGTAAGCTGCGCATTTGCTGGTGCAGCTTGGGCTGGCGATTTTGAAGATGCTGAAGCAGCGTTCGCGAAAAAAGACTACGCAGCGGCACTCAAGAAATATAAGCTTGCAGCAGCCAACAATAACTCATATGCTCAGTTAATGGTGGCTTTAATTTACAATGAAGGACTTGGTGTAAAAAAGAACCAAACGGAAGCTAGTTATTGGTTCAAAATATCTGCCGAACAAGGAAATGTTGATGCGCAATACGCTACAGGGCAGATTTATCAAGTCGGAACAGGTGTCATTCAAGATTACGCTGAAGCGATACGTTGGTATAAATTGGCGGCACAACAAGGGCATAGTGATTCACGTTTTAATCTTGGGGCAATGTATGAAGGTGGAATAGGCGTCCTTCAAAATTATGAAGAAGCAGTGCGTTGGTACAAATTGTCGGCGTC
>CANGHQ010000102.1 GCA_947453585.1 Burkholderiales bacterium
AGATGGGGGCCGAGCTAATTATTGCCGTCGACATTTCCACTGCGCCAGAAGCGAGCGCTGCCAATGGCACGCTGGAAATTTTGCTGCAAACCTTCACCATCATGGGGAAAAGCATCAGCTCCATTGAGCTCAAGGACGCAGACGTGCTGGTGCGGCCCCAGTTGGCCGGCGTCTCCAGCGCCGATTTTTCGGCCCGCAAGCGTTCTATCGAAGCCGGGCGCCAGGCCATGCTGCTGGCCTTGCCCCAGTTGCGCGCCGCCATCGAGGCCAAAACCCACTGACTTTTTCGCTATGGCACGGTCACTTTGTGCTCGGCGTGCCACCGTCGGACGAAAAAAAAGGCCTCGTTTTGCAACGAGGCCTTGAAGGGATCCCTGAACCTAGAGGTTTCGAAAGGACCCGAGGAGACAACGGGTGCGAAACAAACTGTTTCGCGTAAGCTGAATTATCTCAGGGTTTTCCCTTGGGTTTTAGGTGCAACTAAAAAAATTGCATGCACCTCAAGGACCTGAATTAACGCTTTTTGGCAGCAGCAGTGGCTTGCTTGGTAGCGTTGGTAGCAGTAGCGGCCACAGCGTGGAAGTTGGCTTCGGCAGCGTCAGTTGCTTGCTTGACAGCTTTTTGAACCGATTCCAAAGCAGAGCTGGCAGCAGAAACAGCGCTCTTCATCACGGCAACAGCAGACTCCGAACCGGCAGGTGCGTTCTTGGCAGCGCTGTCGACCAAAGAGGCGAATTTTTGCTGGGCTTCAGCAGCTTGGGCTTCCACCGACTTGGTGAACTCAGCGCTGGCGCCAGTTGCGATGTCATACAGGTGACGGCTGTAAGCAGCGGTCTTTTCAGCCAAAGGCTGCAGCAAACCAGATTGCAGGGCCAAGAGTTCTTGTGCGTCTTTCACGCTGAACATCGTTTGTGCATGGCTCGAAGCCTCGGACAAAGCGGCTTTGGAAGCGGTCAGGTTCAGTTCGACGATTTTCTCGACGCCTTCGAAAGCCTTGTTGGTCAGGCCAAACATGGTTTCCATGTTGGATTTGTGGGAAGCCATCACTTGTTCAACGGTCAGCATAAAAATACTCCAAAAGTTAAGTTAGAAAAACCATCTGCTCCGTAACCCAAGCCCTTGCTTGTTTATGTTGCAGTGCAGCATGAGTGGAATTATAGGCAGGAAAATGCGCCACACAAGTCTTTTTTGTTGCAACGCAACATTTTTTTGCTTTTTCCTCAAAAATTTTTTTCAAAAAGTGATCTAAATCAAGTTTTCAGAGGAGAAAGCGCTTGGTCTGCGGGTGTTGTGCCGTCACCACTGGGACCGCTTTGGGTCGATTTGGCGTCGCTGCAATGGCAGAATCCGATTTTGGCGGTCGGCAATGGGCGGGCCGTGCTTCACCTGCCAGCCCAGATTTTTCTCTATCCGCATGTCCAAACCCAGTCCTGCTGCGCGCAGCGAATACCGCGCCTGGCGTTCCATCTCAACACGCTGGATGGACAACGACGCCTACGGCCACGTCAATAACGTCGTCTATTACAGCTGGTTTGACACGGCCGTAAATGCCTATTTGATCGAACAAGGTGCTCTGGATGTGGCGCATGGCGCGCGCATCGGGCTGGTGGTGGAAACCCATTGCAATTATTTTGCGCCCCTGTCCTTCCCGCAGACGGTGGACGTTGGCCTGCGCGTGTCGCACCGGGGCGCGTCGAGCGTGCGCTACGAACTCGGCATTTTTGGCAGCGGCGATACTGCGGCGGCGCAGGGCCACTTTGTCCATGTCTATGTGGACGCGCACACGCGCAAACCCGCGCCACTTTCACCCACTCTTGTATCAGTATTGGATGCTTTGCTATGAACACTGGCCTGACAGACACCAACCCCGTGGACGCTGCGATCACCTCACGCATGTCGGTGCGCGCCTTTACGAGCCAGCCAGTGGAAAAGCCGGTGGTGGCGCATTTGCTGGAGGTGGCCAGCCGCTCGCCGTCGGGCACCAACACCCAGCCCTGGAAGGTCTATGTGCTGCAAGGTGCCAGCCGCGACAGTCTGGTTTCCCAGGTGTGCGCCGCCCACGACGCAGTTCGTGCCGACCCAACGCTGGGCGCGCAGTACGTAGAAGAGTACGACTATTACCCCCAGAAGTGGGTCAGTCCTTATATTGACCGCCGCCGCGAGAACGGCTGGGGCTTGTACGGCCTTTTGGGCATCGGCAAGGGCGACAAAGACCAGATGCATGCCCAACACCAACGCAATTACCGTTTTTTTGACGCGCCCGTGGGCCTGATGTTCACGATGGACCGGGTGCTTGGGCGTGGGTCGCTGGTGGATTACGGCATGTTCCTGCAAAGCATCATGGTCGCGGCGCGGGGTCACGGCCTGTCCACCTGTCCGCAGGCGGCCTGGAACGGTTTTGCCAAAATTATCCTGCCCCACATTGGCGCGGGCCCCGACGAGATGCTGGTCTGCGGCATGGCCCTGGGCTATGCCGACGAGACGGCTCCGGTGAACCGCTTCCACACGCCGCGCGTGCCGGTGCAAGACTTCACCACCTGGCTGGAATAAGGGCTTTGGCTCTTTACACATCACAAGGCTTTCGATGACATCCGCACCCAGCAAACCAAGCATTCTGGTCACCCGCGCCATTTTTCCGCAGGTGATTGACCGCCTGTCAGCGCACTTTGAGGTGGAAGCCAATCCTGCCGACGATCTTTGGGATCGCGCAGAGCTGCTGCGCCGCTTGCAGGGCAAGGTGGGGGTGTTTACCACCGGCGTGGAGCGCATCGACGCGGCGCTTTTGGCGCAGTGTCCCGATCTAAAAATCTGCGCCAACATGACCGTGGGCTACAACAACTTTGACCTTGACGCCATGACGGCTGCGGGTGTCTTGGGCACCAACGCCCCGGACGTGCTGACCGAGACGACCGCAGACTTTGGCTTTGCGCTGCTGATGGCCACGGCGCGGCGGGTGACCGAGAGCGAGCACTTTTTGCGCGCGGGCCAATGGACGCGCTGGAGCTACGACATGTTCTCGGGCGCCGAAGTGCACGGCAGCACCCTGGGCATTTTGGGCATGGGCCGCATTGGGCAGGCGATTGCGCGCCGGGGGGCTTTGGGCTTTGGCATGCAGGTGATTTACCACAACCGCTCGCCCTTGAGCGCCGCGCTGGAGCAGGAATGCAAGGCGCGGTATGTGAGCAAACAAGAGCTGCTCGCGCAGGCGGACCACTTGGTCTTGGTGGTGCCCTACAGCGCCGCATCGCACCACAGCATTGGCGCGCCAGAACTGGCCATGATGAAGCCCACGGCCACGCTGATCAACATCGCGCGAGGCGGCATTGTGGACGACGCTGCGCTGGCGCAAGCCCTCAAAAACCGGGTGATTGCGGCAGCCGGTCTGGACGTGTATGAGGGCGAACCCAGCGTCCACCCGGACTTGCTGACGGTGCCCAACGTGGTGCTTACGCCCCATATTGCCAGCGCCACCGAGGGCACGCGCCGCGCCATGGCCGATTTGGCGGTGGACAACCTGGTGGGTTATTTGCTTCACGGGCGGACGGTGACGCCGCTCAACCCCGGGGTCATTGCTGCTAATTGAACCTTTGGACGGTGTGCGGCCTGCGGTCTTACAGCAGCGCGCGCACCGTTTCTTTAAGCAGCGCCAGCGTGGCCTGCTGGGTGAGCGTGGTGGGGCGCGACGCGCTGAGCGCCACGCTCAGGCCAATGCGCAGCGGCTCTGCGTTGACCAAAATGGCCCGCATGCTGAAGGCGCTCGGCCGGGTGGAGCGGGCGACCGCGTTGCGCGACAGGATGGCGCAACCCGCGCCATCGTCCACCAAGTCCAGAATCGCAGAGATGCCGTCAATCTCCAGGCCAATGGCCGGTCTGCAGCCTAAAGCCGCCATCTCCGACTCCACAAACATGCGAATCGCGTTGGGGCGGCTGGGGATGACCAGGGGCAGGGCGGCGATTTCTTGCAGGGCGATGGGCCCGGGCGGCGGGTCTTCTTGCAGGCCAGGCGGCCGGGCTTGCACCAAGAGCAGTTCTTCGCGCGTCAGAGGACTAACCTCCAGGCCGGGCACCGAGATGGTGTTGTAAAGCACCGCAATGTCCAGGCGCCCGGTGGTCAGGCCGTCTTGCATGGCCGTGGACAGGCCTTCGCTGATGGACAACTGGGCTTGTGGCAATTGCAGGCGAAAGGCCCGTGTCAAGGGCACGGTGAGCACCCGCGCCACGCTGGGCGGCAGCCCCAGGGCCACGCGCCCGGCCAATCCGCCGCGCACCCGTGCGAGATCCTCTTTCGCGCGCGCTACTTGGTGCAGGATGCCGCGGCCGTGTTCGAGCAGCAGTTGTCCGGCCTCGGTGGGCGCTGCGCCCCGGCCGTTGCGCGTGAGCAGGGTCTGGTGCAGCCCGACTTCCAGCAGTCGCACCTGTCGGCTGAGCATGGGCTGGCTGGTGTTCAGCGCGGCAGCGGCACGGGTAAAGCTGCCGAGTTCGGCTACGCGCACAAAGTATTCGAGTTGCTTGAGATCCATTGTTGGGCCTTGTTTTTGCGATTTTTACATGACATGGCCTGCGTTATGCATTTTTTATCTATCTGATAGATGGTCAGCGGGCTTATGGCGCAGGCGTTTGACCAGCAAAATGCGGCCACTCCACTTTTAGTCCTTTGTATTCATGCCCATAGGCTCCCAAACTGCGATTCCTTGTTTGCTGATGCGCGGCGGCACCTCCAAAGGTCCGTTTTTCAAGGCAGCGGATTTGCCCCATGACCTGGCCACGCGTGACCGCGTGCTGCTGGCGGCCCTGGGTTCGCCCGATGCGCGGCAGATTGACGGTATTGGCGGCGCCCACCCGCTGACCAGCAAGGTCGGCATCGTTAGTCTCAGCCAAGAGGCCGGGGTGGACCTGGACTTCTTGTTTGCCCAGTTGCAGCCCGACAAAGACACGGTGGATACCACGCCCAACTGCGGCAATATGCTCGCTGCTGTGCTGCCCTTTGCGCTGGAGACCGGCATGGTGCAGCCCCAGGGCGACAGCACCACCTTGCGCGTGCTCACGCGCAACACCGGCATGCAGTGCGACATCACGGTAGACACCCGGGGCGGCGTGGTGCAGTACGAAGGCAGCGCGCGCATTGACGGCGCGCCCGGCACGTCCGCACCGGTGACCATCAATTTTCTGGACACGGCGGGCTCGGTCTGCGACGGCTTGCTGCCCACGGGCCGTGTCAAAGACCGGGTGACGGTGAACGCCCCGGGCCTGGAGTCCTTTGCCCTGGATGTGACCTGCATTGACAACGGCATGCCGCTGGTGATTTTCAGGGCTACTGACGTGGGTTGCAGTGGCTACGAAGACGTGGCAGCGCTCAACGCCGATGTGGCGCTCAAGGCCCGCATCGAGGCGCTGCGCTTGCAAGTCTCGCTGCTGATGGGCCTGGGCGATGTGTCCAAAAAGAACTATCCCAAAATGACCCTGATCGCGCCGCCGCGCGCGGGCGGCACCTTGAGCACGCGCAGCTTTATTCCCCACGTCTGCCATGACGCCATTGGCGTGCTGGCGGCTGTGACGGTGGGTACGGCCTGCGTGATGCCGGGCTCGGTGTGCGACGGCGTGGCGGTGATGCCCGACCAGGGGCTTGAGCAAACCGTGTCGGTGGAACACCCCACGGGGGAATTTAGCGTGGCGCTGGGCCTGAACCCGGCCAAGCCACACAATGTGACCCGCGCTGCATTGCTGCGTACCGCGCGCTTGCTCATGCGCGGAGAAGTGTTCGTACCCGCATCGGTGTGGGACGGTATTAAGTGATAGCGAAATAAGATTTTTATTACAGGAGACACCAGAATGAAAGCTTTGAAAACCCTGCTGGCGCTGCCCGTGCTGGCTTGCGCCTTGGCCGCGTCGGCGCAAAACGTAACGCTGAAATTGCACCACTTCTTGCCCGCCGGATCGGCAGCGCAAACCATGTTCATCAAGCCCTGGTGCGACCGCATTGCGCAGGAGTCGGGTGACAAGATGAAATGCCAAATTTACCCGTCCATGCAACTCGGTGGCACGCCGCCCCAGCTGTTTGACCAGGTCAAGGACGGTGTGGTGGATGTGACGTGGACGCTGCTTGGCTATTCGGCCGGGCGCTTTCCGCTGGTGGAGGTGTTCGAATTGCCTTTCATGATGCAAAGCCCCGAGGCCACCAGCAAGGCGGTGTGGGACTATGTGCAGCTCAATGACATGGGCGAGTTCAAGGACATCCATCCGCTGGCCTTTCATGTGCACGGCGACGGTGTGTTCCATATGGTCAACAAGCCCATCAAGGTCATGGCCGACTTGAAAGACATGAAAGTCCGCGCTCCCACGCGCCAGACCAACAAAATGCTAGCCGCCCTGGGCGCCACGCCCGTGGCCATGCCTGTCCCGCAGGTGAGCGAGGCCTTGGCCAAGTCGGTGATCGACGGTGCTTTGGTGCCCTACGAGGTGGTGCCCGCAGTCAAGATCCAGGAATTGGTGAAGTTCCATTCCGAGACCGATCCGGTGGAGCCTGCGATTTACACCTCGGTGTTTGTTTTGGCCATGAACAAGGCCAAGTACGACAGTCTGCCCGCAGACCTGAAAAAGGTCATCGATGCCAACAGCGGCAAGGCGCTCTCAGGCATTGCAGGCAAGGCCTTTTTGGCGGCGGACGAGGAGGGCAAA
>CANGHQ010000103.1 GCA_947453585.1 Burkholderiales bacterium
CACGTCCAGGTCCATGGCCTCGGGCTTGAAGGCCTGGCTTTGGGGCGTGGGGCGCAGTTCGAGCTGCAGCAGGTCGCCCGCCTTGACCTTGTGCGACTGCTTGGTCAGCACTTTGCCGTTGACTTGGGCGCCACCGGCGTCTACCAGCTGCTGCAAATAGTTGCGCGAGAACTCAGGCGCCAGGTGGGTGAGCGCGCGGTCCAGCCGCTCGCCGTGTTGGGCGACAGCGACGCTGCCTTGGCGCAGCTCGGATTCCTGGGCCAGCGCTTCAGCTTCGTCGTGCTCGTCTTGGGGGCCTTGGACGTCGGTCGGAACGGGCAGGTCGGGCAGGTCAGCTGCAAAGGGGTCGGTCGATATAATGGTTTTGCCCTGCTTCAAGAAAGATCGCATGATATTGAGAGTCAAATTATCGGTCGTTTACGCGATCGTCCTTCCGTTGGCGGCTGCGTTGATGGTCGGCTGCTCCACGGCGACCCTGGACAAGACCGCGGGCATGACGCCCACGCAGCTCTATGCCGATGCCAAAGACGAAATGAACTCCGGCCAATGGGAAAAGGCCATTCCCCTGCTGGAAAAGCTCGAAGCCCGCGCCGCTGGCACGCCCTTAGCCCAGCAAGCGCAGGTGGACAAAGCCTATGCGCACGTCAAGGCCGGCGAGCCCATCCAGGCCGTGGCCACGATTGACCGCTTTATGCGCCTGCACCCCGCCAGCCCCGCGCTGGACTATGCGCTGTACCTCAAGGGCACGGCCAATTTCAATGAAAACCTGGGCATTTTTGGCAGCTACACCGGCCAAGACCTGGCCGAGCGCGACCAAAAAGCGTCCAAAGAGTCGTTTGAAGCCTTTCGCGAACTCTCGGTGCGCTTTCCTGATTCGCGCTACACGCCAGACGCGCTGCTGCGCATGGGCTACATCGTGCAGTCGCTGGCCAAATACGAAGTGCACGTAGCCAAGTACTACTACAAGCGTGCAGCCTATGTGGCCGCCATCAACCGCGCGCAAACCGCTGTGACCGACTACCGCAACGTGCCCGCCGTAGAAGAAGCGCTGTTTGTTATCTACAAGTCTTATGACGCGCTGGGCATGGAAAGCCTGCGCGACGACGCCAAACGCGTGCTCGAAGCCACCTACCCCGACTCCAAATTCTTGGTCAGCGGCGGCACCGGTGAATCGGGCGGCTGGCTCAAGCTGTTCTAAACGGGCGGCTGCCTGGCTTCGGCCAGGTTTGACAGGGCTTCCAGCCAATCCTCACCGCCGAGCAGGCGTCGCATGGGCGGCAAGCCATCCAGCAGCTTTTTGCCGTAACCCATCTGCGTCAGGCGCACATCACACACCACCAGAATGCCCCGGTCCGTCTCGCTGCGGATCAGGCGCCCGGCGCCTTGCTTGAGCGCAATGGCCGCTTGCGGCAGGTGCAAATTCTTGAAAGCATTGCCGCCCCCGGCCACCTGCGCACTGGCACGGGCCTGCACCAGCGGGTCGTCTGGCGGGGCAAAGGGCAGTTTGTCGATCACCAGCAGCTGCAAAGCGTCACCGGCAATGTCAATGCCTTCCCAAAACGAGGCAGTGGCCACCAGCACGCAGCCATCGCCTTGCGGCACGGCTATAGCTGGAGTGTGCGATGGCCGTGCGCTGGCGCCCACAAAGCGGTCTACGAGTTCGCGCTTGGGCGCCTGGCCTTGCACCAGCACTTCGGTGTCTAGCCCGGCGGCGACAAACTGCTGGCGCAGCGCGTCGGCAATGGCGCGCATGGCCCGGGTGGTGGTGGTCAGCACCATGGTGCGTCCGCCCAAGGCGCTGGCACCTTGGGCGGCCAGCGCCGCCACCGCTGCGCTGTGGGTGGCGTCTTGCGGGCGCGGAAACTCGCGCGGCACGTAGACGGCCGCCTGCGTGGCGTAGTCAAACGGGCTGGCCACGCGCAGCACCTGCGCGCCTTCCAGGCCGCAGGCGTCTACAAACCACCGCAATTGCGCATCGGTGCCCAAGGTGGCAGAGGTAAATATCCACGACTTGGGCTGCGTGCCGGGCGCAGCGTCGGGTCGGGCCAGGGCGCGCATGGGTTCGGCAATCGTCAGGGGCGACTGCGACAACTGGACTTGCGCGCCCACTTCAAGCCAGCGCACCTGGCCTTCGGGTGGCGCGGCGGCAAAAAGTTGCAGGTTTTGCAAGCGCGTATCGCAACGCTCGGCAAGCGCGGTGAAGGTGGGGCCTAGTTCATCAACTGCGCGCACGGCGGCGCTGGCGGCAACGAGCACGCGCTCGCATTGGGCCACGGCGGCTTGCCACGGGGCGGACGGCAAGCCTTCGGGCGTGGCGTCCAGCCAGGGGCGCATGGGCTGCGGGCCTGCGGACTCAAACAGGTTTTTAAGCGCCTGCGCGGCTTCAATGGCGTCGGCTTGCAGACCCAGCCAATCCACCAGGCCGCGCGCCGGGCCTTGGGTTTGTTCGGCCAGATCGCGGCCCAAAGACAGCATTTGGCCGGTGCTCCACTGGCGGGCAAAAAAGTGCACGCCGATGTCGTTGAGCTGGTGCGCCTCGTCAAACACCACGGTGGTGACGCTGGGCAACAACTCGGCCACGCCCGAGGCGCGCACGCCCAGGTCGGCAAAAAACAGGTGGTGGTTGACCACGACGATATCGGCCTTCATGGCCTCTTGGCGGGCGAGCTGGGTGTGGCAGTTGCGAATCTGCGGGCAGCCGCTGCCCAGGCAGTTGTCGCGGGTGGACGTGACCAGCGGGATGATGGGCGAGCGCTCGTCCAGCTCCGGCACTTCGGCAATATCGCCTAAAACCGTGGACAGGGCCCAGTCTTCCACGCGGGCCAGCAGGCGCAAGTCAGCGGGGCCCAGGTTTTGCGTGGTTTGGCGCGCGCCTTGCAGGCGCTGGGTGCACAAATAGCTGCTGCGCCCCTTGAGCAGCGCCAGGCGCACCGGGAAACCAAAGGCCTTTAGCAGGCGAGGAATGTCGCGCAAAAAAAGCTGCTCTTGCAAAGCCTTGGTGGCGGTAGAAAACAGCACTTTTTCGCCGCCGAGCAGCGCGGGCACCACATAGGCCAGGGTTTTGCCCACGCCTGTGCCTGCTTCGACGACCAGCACCCCGCCGTCTTCAATGGTGCGGGCCACGGCCAGGGCCATTTCGGTTTGGCCGGGGCGGCTGCGAAAACCGGGCAAGCTGCGCGCCAAGGTGCCCTCGGGCGCAAACGCGGCTTGCACCGCCGACTGCAGCGTCACTGCGCGGGCGGCGCTGGGGGCGGCAGCGGCAAAGGCGGGGGCGGCAGCACGCCAGACGCGGCAGCCTTGGCGCGCTCGGCCTCGCGCTCAGCGATGCGGCGCTGGGCTTCGGCCTGTTTTTTGTCAAACGCGGCCTGGTTGGCGGCGCGCTCTTGGGCGCTGGGGCCGGTGTCGGCTTTGGGCGTTTTGGAGGAGCTGGCTTGCGGCGCGGGCGCGGATTTGGCAGCACTGGCGGGGGCGGACGCGGCGCTGGCGGCAGACGCTGGCACTGCGGCGGCTTTGGCTGCGTGTTCGCGCTGCTTGTCTTCTTGTGCGGCGCGCTTTTCGCGCTGGGCTTGCTCTACGGCCACGGGGTCCATTTCGTTCAGGCGGTCGGTTTGTTGCTGCAGCTTTTCTTGCAGGCGCAAACGGGCGTCTTGGGCGCGCTGCTGGCGTTCGGCGGCGTCTAGCGCGGCTTCTTTGCGTTTGAGGTCGGCTTGCATGGCGCGCCGACTGCGGGCCACGTCGAGCAGGCAGTTGGTGGTGAAAAAGCGCGCGTAGCAAGCGCGCTCGGCCGCGTCCAGCACCTGGGTTTTCGCCTCGCGCTCGGCGCTCAGGGCGCTACGGGCGTCGTCTGCCGGTGCGGCTTGAGAAACTTGGTCGGGCGCCGGGGCCGCTTCGGTTTGGGCGCCTGCCGCCACGGCGGCAAGGACCAAGACGGCGCCTGCCAAGGCGCGAACCACTGTAGAAAAAGGAGCGTTCATGTCAGGCGGGTGTCCACGTCGCGGCGTTCCAGCGCCAAAAACTCGGCAGACTGCATTTCATTCAGGCGCGACACGGTGCGCGGAAACTCGTGCGCCAGCGGCCCGCTGGTGTAAAGCAGCTCAGGCGCCACCTGCGCCGACACCATCAGTTTGACGCGCCGGTCATACAGCACGTCCACCAGCCAGGTAAAGCGGCGCGCCTCGGAGCTGCCATTGGCCTGCATCTGCGGCACGTCGCTCAGCAGCACGGTGTGGAACTGGCTGGCAATCTCAAGGTAATCGTTTTGCGAGCGCGGGCCGCCACACAACTCTTTAAAGTCAAACCACACCACACCACCAGCACGCCTGCGGGCGCGAATCTGGCGCGACTCGATCTGCAGCACCGGGCTGCCGTCGGAGCATTCGGCCAGGCTGTTAAAGGCCTGGGTCATGGACGCATCGGCGGCCGGGCCATTGGGCACTTGGTACAGGTCCAGGCGCTCCAGCGTGCGGCGGCGGTAGTCCACGCCGTTGTCCACATTAAGCACTTCCATCTCTTGGTTGAGCAGCGCAATGGCCGGCAGCACCCGGTCGCGGTGCATGCCGCCGGGGTACAGGTCGTTGGGTTGGAAGTTGGAGGTGGTGACAAAGCCCACGCCGTTGTCAAACAGCGCCTGCAGCAGGCGGTGCAAGATCATGGCGTCGGTAATGTCGGCCACATGGAATTCGTCAAAGCAAATGAGCTTGTAGCGCTCAGAAATGCGCTTGCCCAGCACATCAAGCGGGTTAACTGTGCCCTGCAAATCGTGCAGCTCGCGGTGCACTTCGCGCATGAATTCGTGGAAATGCAGGCGCGTCTTGCGCTTCAAGGGCACGGCCTCAAAAAAGCAGTCCATCAAAAAGCTCTTGCCCCGCCCTACCCCGCCATACAGGTAAACCCCACGCGGAATCGGCGGGCGGTTGATGAGTTTTTTGAGCGAGTTGGAACGCTTGTCTTTGTAAGCGGCCCACTCGGTGGCGCAGCGGTCAAGCGCGGCGACTGCGCGCAACTGGGCCGGATCGCTGTGAAAGCCGCGCGTTTGCAGCTCTTTTTGGTAGTTTTCGAGGACGGACATGGAGGGGAGTATTGTGCCCGGTGGGCGGAGGCCGATGGCGGGCGCGGGGTACTTGGGGGACGCCTGGGTAGGTGGGCGGGTTTGGGTGCGATGCGGCCCGAATGACGGCTCAAGGCTCCTTGACCTTTGGGGTTGTGAAGCGAATAATGCGTTGTATTACACATGCACAGGAGTGCCACACCATGACTGCCAGAACCATCAACGTCCGTCTGCCCGAGGCGCTTTACGACCAGATTGAAGCGTTGGCCAAGGCCACCGCGAGAACCAAAAGTTTCCTGGCCATTGATGCGCTGACCCACTATGTGCAAAGTGAGTCCTGGCAGATCCACGACATTCACGAAGGCATTAAGGAAGCCGATGCGGGCGAATTTGCCACGGACGAAGAGGTCAAAGCGGTGTTCGATAGATACGGCGCGTGACCCATGCCCATCAAGTGGACCAAGACGGCTCTGGCCTCTGCTGATGAAATTGCAGGCTACATCGCCAAGGACAACCCGACACGCGCCGCCAGTTTTGTGCTGGAGTTGCAGGCCGGGGTGAACAAACTCCAGACCCACCCGGGCATGGGCCGGGCTGGTCGGGTCCTCGGTACGCGTGAGCTGGTCCTGCACAAAAACTATATCGCCATATACCGCGTGCGCGGTGACAGTGTCGAAATTTTGAGATTGCATCACGCAGCACGAAATCTGTGACGAATCGGCTTGGTTTTGGTCTGCAGCGCAAATCCGGTATCTCAGTTTGAAGGTGTATTCCATCGTTCGTCCTTTGCCACCGCTGGCCCGGCCTTTTTAGTCTGCGAACCCAAGAAACTCTCCAGCAACGCCGGAACATAAAGATCCGCGTCCAGCTTGGGGAAATGCACACCCAAACCGGATGGGCTGATTTGCGCGTCCGTCAAGTCGACGGGCTTGGCCGCCTCAAGCCCTTGCACCAGCTTGGGCGGGAACGACACATCCACGCCCGACGACAACGAGATCACCAACCGGGCGATCCGCCGGTCATAGCGCACAGCCACGGCAGCGGGGAAAGCCACTTTGACGCGCTTGCCGCGGCGCTTGGCGGCGGCGAATGACTGTTCAGAAATTTCCATGAATGGCTCTCCTGGTTCATGCGGACTGCGGGGTCACTCCCCACCGTCATGCACCGCCTCATACAGCGCCTTGAGCGACTGGCCGTTAAAGCTCCAGTGCGGCGAGGGTTGCAGCGGGTAGTCGTCGGGCAGGCCCATCAGCTTGCGGGTGGCGGCGGTCAGCGAGCACACGGCGCCTTGCAGCTCCACCTTTTTGTCGCTCACCACCACGGCTTGCGACTGCCCGTCCTTGAACAGCAGCACAGAACCAGTAGGAACGCCCAGCTCGTGAAAGTTCATGCGAGGACGGCGGGCGTCCTTGAGGTTTTGGGCGGACTGCTTGTCGGCGGCGGTCACGTCGGCATCCAGCGTTTGCTCTAGCTGCGCGGTGATGTCTTCGACCTTGAGCAGCTTGAGCACGGCAATCACCCGCTCGGCCTCGATCTTGAAGAACTCGCGGTTGGGGTTGATGCGGTGATCGCCAAACGCAAAGTGCAGCGAGCGCTCCACCTCGGCCGCGTCTTTGACC
>CANGHQ010000104.1 GCA_947453585.1 Burkholderiales bacterium
CTGGGCATCACCAAGCGCCGCCAGGCAAATGCCTCGGGTCAGCGCGAGGGCATCGAGTTGCGCGTGCACCCGAGCCTGGTGCCTGCCAAGCGCCTGATTGCCAACGTCGAAGGCGCCATGAACGCGGTGATGGTGCAGGGCGACGCGGTGGGTACCACGCTGTACTACGGCAAGGGCGCGGGTTCCGAGCCCACGGCCAGCGCGGTGATTGCGGACTTGGTGGACATCACCCGCCTGCACACCGCCGACGCCGCCCAACGCGTGCCGCACCTGGCTTTCCAGCCCGATTCCATGAGCGATTTGCGCATCTTGCCCATGGCAGATGTGGTGACAAGCTACTACCTGCGCCTGCGCGTGGCCGACCAGACCGGCGTGCTGGCCAAGGTCACCGGCATTCTGGCGGACGCCGACATCAGCATTGACGCGGTCTTGCAGCGCGAGGCCGACGAGGTGAGCGGCGAGGAAGCCAACCAAACCGACCTCATCATCCTGACCCACGACTGCGCCGAGGCGCGCATGGACGCGGCTTTGGTGCGCATGCAGGCGCTGCCCACGGTGCTTCAAGCCATTGTGCGCATTCGCAAGGAAGAGCTGGCCTGATGCGTTACATCTCCACCCGCGCCACCGGCACGCCCCCATCCGAGCACAAGCGCTTTTGCGAAATCCTGCTTGAAGGCCTGGCGCCCGACGGCGGTCTGTATTTGCCCGAGACCTATCCGCAAGTAGACGCGGCTACCTTGACCCGCTGGCGCGGCCTGGCCTACGCCGATCTGGCGTTTGAGATTTTGTCGCTGTACGTGGACGACATTCCGGCCGACGATTTGCGCGCTCTGTGCCGCAAGACCTATACCGAAGAAGTGTTCGGTACGGCGGCCATCGTGCCGCTCACGCGGCTTGAAGACGGCTTGTACCTGCAGGCCCTGTCCAACGGCCCCACGCTGGCCTTCAAAGACATGGCCATGCAGCTGCTGGGCAACCTGTTTGAATACGAACTGGCGCGCCGGGGCGAAGAGCTCAACATCTTTGGCGCCACCAGCGGCGACACCGGCAGCGCGGCCGAATACGCCATGCGCGGCAAAAAAGGCGTGCGCGTCTTCATGACCAGCCCGGACGGCCGCATGAGCCCCTTCCAGCAAGCGCAAATGTTCAGCCTGCTGGACGACAACATCTACAACATCGCCATCACCGGCGTGTTTGACGATTGCCAGGACCTGGTCAAAGCCGTGTCGGGCGACCTGGACTTCAAGCGCAAATACAAGATTGGCACCGTCAACTCCATCAACTGGGCGCGCCTCATGGCGCAGGTGGTGTACTACTTTGCCGGTTATCTACAAAGCACGAAAAGCAATGAGGAGCGCGTCAGCTTCACCGTCCCCAGCGGCAACTTCGGCAACGTCTGCGCGGGCCATGTGGCACGCATGATGGGTTTGCCGATTGCGCAACTGGTCGTGGCTACCAACGAAAACGATGTGTTGGATGAGTTTTTTCGCACCGGCGTCTACCGCGTGCGCGGCACGGCCGATACGCACGAAACCTCGAGCCCGTCCATGGATATTTCCAAGGCCAGCAACTTTGAGCGCTTTGTGTTTGACCTGCTCGGGCGCGATGGCGCACGTACCGCCGATTTGTTTGGTAGCCAAGTGCCGCGCCAGGGTCGCTTTGACCTGGGCGCCGACCCGGCCTTTGCCCAGGCCGCTAGCCGCTACGGTTTTGCCAGTGGCAAAAGCACGCACACAGACCGCCTGGCCACCATCCGAGACACCTGGCAAAAATACGGCTTGGTGGTGGACACCCATACCGCCGACGGCCTGAAAGTGGCGCACGAGCACCGCGTGCCTGGCGTGCCCATGCTGGTGCTGGAAACCGCCTTGCCCATCAAGTTTGCCGCCACCATCGTCGAAGCCCTGGGGCGCGAGCCCGAGCGCCCGGCCAAGTTTGCAGGCATTGAGGCCTTGCCGAAAAAAGTGCGTGTGATGGCGCCTGACGTGCAAGCCATCAAAGACCTGATCGCCCATGCCTGCGACTAAAACCCACTTCAAGACCATGAGCACGCCACCCGTTCGCAAACCCCTGTTGTCGCTCGGTGTGGCGCTCACCCAGCTGCTGGGCGCGCTGGCCGATCGCGCGCTCGCTACCGAGCTGGTTTCGACCTTTGACGCCGATGGTCGTGTGCTGGCGCAAGAGGTGGTGTCCGCGCTGCAGGTGCCGCCACAAGACAACAGCTCGATGGATGGCTACGCGCTGCGCGTGTCTGACTTGGCTGCGGGCGTCGCTTTGCCGGTGTCGCAGCGCATTGCGGCCGGCGCCAGCGGGGCACCACTGGAAGCAGGCACCGTGGCGCGCATCTTTACCGGCGCACCCATTCCGCCGGGCGCCGACGCCGTGGTCATGCAGGAAGACTGCTCGGAAGTGCCGGCCAGTGAAGCGTCTGGCGGCCGAGTCGCCATTGTGGTCAACACCCACCCACAGTTGGGCCAATGGATTCGCCGCCAAGGCGAAGACGTTACTTTGGGCCACGCCGTGCTGCGCGCAGGCCAGCGCCTGGGGCCTGCGGCCTTAGGCATGGCCGCCAGCGTGGGCATGGCGCAGCTGCAAGTGGCGCGCCGCCCCCGGGTGGCCTTGTTTTCTACCGGGGATGAACTCGTCATGCCCGGCCAGGTGGCGCCAGAGCACATGGCGCCGGGGGCGATTTATAACTCCAACCGTTTCTTTTTGGCCAGCCTGCTGCGCCGCATGGGCTGCGATGTCACCGACCTTGGCATCGTGCCCGACCAGTTGGACGCCACCGTGGCCGCCTTGCGCGGCGCAACGCAGGCGCACGACGTCATTCTCACCAGCGGCGGCGTGTCCGTTGGCGAAGAAGACCACATCAAACCCGCCGTGCAGGCGCTGGGCACGCTCGACCTGTGGCAAATCGCCATCAAGCCCGGCAAACCGTTTGCCCATGGGCGCATTGGCGCGGCGCACTTTATTGGCTTGCCCGGCAACCCGGTGTCGAGCTTCATGACCTTTTTGCTGCTGGTGCGGCCCTTTTTGCTGCGCCTGCAAGGCGTGGCCGACGTGGCGCTGCCCCAGCAAACCCTGCGCGCTGATTTTGGCTGGCCGCGCGCGGACAAGCGCCAGGAATTCTTGCGCGTGCGGCGCAACGCGGCCGGCGGCCTCGATTTGTTCCCTAACCAAAGTTCGGGTGTGCTGAGTTCGGCCGTGTGGGGCGACGGCTTCGTGGACAACCCGGCCAGCCAGACGATTGCGCCGGGCGATCTGGTGCGCTTTGTGGCCTTTAACGAGTTGCTGGCCTGAGGCGCAAACCACCATGCAAGTCCACATCAAATACTTTGCCTCCATCCGCGAGGCCATGGGCTGCGGCTCTGAGGCCTGGGACACCAGCGCCACCACGCTGGGCGAACTGCGCCAGGCCTTGGTCGCGCGTGACGTACGCGATGAGCATCCGCTGGCCGCTGGCCGCGCGGTGCGCATTGCGCTGGACCAGCTCATGTGCGAAGAAGACGCCTTGCTCACGCCGGGCTGCGAAGTGGCTTTTTTCCCACCGGTGACGGGCGGCTAGAGCCATGGCGCAAACCATGCCCCGGGTGCGGATTCAGCACGGCAGCTTTGACGTGTCGCAAGAAATTGCCGAGTTGCAGGCGGGCGACCCGCGCGTTGGCGCGGTGTGTACCTTTTTGGGCACGGTGCGTGACCGCAACGTGCAGGGCGCGGCCCACGCCGCCAGCGTGCAGTCGCTCGAACTCGAGCATTACCCCGGCATGACCGAAAAGTCGATTGAAGCCATGATTGACGAGGCGCACTGCCGCTTTGACATTTTTGGCGCGCGCGTGGTGCACCGCATCGGCGTGCTGGCGCCTACCGAACAAGTGGTGCTGGTGGCCGTGACGTCGGCGCACCGGGGCGAGAGTTTTCAGGCCTGCGAGTTTTTGATGGACTACCTTAAAACCCAGGCGCCTTTCTGGAAAAAAGAGCAAACCCCGCAGGGCGCGCATTGGGTGGACGCCCGTGTGTCCGACGACGCGGCGCTTGCGCGCTGGGGCATTGCGACGCGCAACGCATAAGCGCCTGCTTGCGGGGCTGCGCTTGCGCAGGGCGCCAAGTCAAGCGCTTTGCCCTGAAACCTGATACCTGACTTAGTGCGTGTAGGTGCGCTTGGGTTTTTGCGCGCCTGGCAGTTCGTCGTCGCTGGCCTGCCCATTGGACGGCGCTGAGGCGGGGGCGCTTGCGGCCTCACGCCAGTGGGCGTTGTTCATGGCTTTTTGCAGCAGGTGCAAGAGGCCATGTACCAGGGGTGGCTGCATGTGCAAGGTGCAGGCGCGCGCAGCCGTGCTGCTGTCGCCCGCGTCCTGAAACACCATTTGTACGCCGTTTTTGCTTTGTACGTTGAGCGTGATCTCGGTCACGATCAGCGGCTCTGGCCCCATGGGCAGCGAGGTGCTTTGGGTGGAAAACGGGGTTTTCAGGTCGGCTTTTTGCAAAAAGTCGTCGTGCCTGAGTTCCACCAGCATGGACTGGGCCTGTGCGTCGGCCAGCGTCACCGGCGCATTGCGCGACTCCATCTTGGCAATCGTGAGCTCCAGGGGCGCCACCAGCTTGAGTGCGATGCGCCGGGTCAGCCACAGGCGCACCTCTTGTGCGTCCTGGGTATTGACGCGCATGAGCAGACGATCTTGGCGTTCGTCAAACAGCACGCTGAGTTGGTGAATGTTCATGGGCTTGATTTTAGACAAGGGCCCCCAGTGCCGTCACCTTGAAAATCACACGAAGCCCCCAAGCTGTGATCCAACGGAGTAATTTACCTATGCGCTTAGACAAACTGACCACCAAATTCCAAGAAGCCCTGTCCGACGCCCAAAGCTCGGCCTTGGGTCAAGACCACGCCTACATCGAGCCCGCCCACGTGGTGGCCGCCATGCTGCGCCAAGAAGACGGCCCCAAGGCCTTGCTACAGCGCGCCGGGGTCAATGTGCAGGCGCTGCTGGCCGCAGCCGACGCCGCCATGAAAAAACTGCCCGAAGTGCAGGGCCAGGAACAAGTGCAAGTAGGGCGCGACATGGTCAGCCTCTTGCAGGCGGCAGAAAAAGAGGCGATCAAGCGGGGCGACCAGTTTGTGGCGGGCGAGTTGTTCATGCTGGCCCTGAGCGATGCCAAGTCGGACTTTGCCAAGCAGGTACAAGCCCTGGGCCTGACGCGCAAAAGCCTGGACGCCGCCATCGTGGCCGTGCGGGGCGGCCAAAACGTGGACAGTGCTGACGCTGAAGAGCAGCGCGAATCTTTAAAGAAATACTGCGTTGACCTGACCGAGCGCGCCCGCATGGGCAAGCTTGACCCGGTGATTGGCCGCGACGACGAAATCCGCCGCGCCATCCAGGTGCTGCAACGCCGCACCAAGAACAACCCGGTGCTCATTGGTGAGCCCGGCGTGGGCAAAACCGCGATTGTGGAGGGCCTGGCCCAGCGCATCGTGGCCGGTGAAGTGCCCGATTCACTCAAGGGCAAGCGCGTGCTGTCGCTGGACATGGCCTCGCTCTTGGCGGGGGCCAAGTTTCGCGGCGAGTTTGAAGAGCGCCTGAAAAATGTGCTCAAAGACCTGGCCAAGGACGAAGGCCAGACCATCGTCTTTATTGACGAGCTGCACACCATGGTGGGCGCGGGCAAGGCCGAAGGCGCCATGGACGCGGGCAATATGCTCAAACCCGCACTGGCGAGGGGCGAGCTGCATTGCGTGGGCGCCACCACGCTGGACGAATACCGCAAGTACATCGAAAAAGACGCCGCACTAGAGCGCCGTTTTCAAAAGATACTGGTGGGCGAGCCCACGGTGGAAGCCACGGTCGCAATTTTGCGCGGCCTCAAAGAGCGCTACCAAGTGCACCACGGCGTCAACATCACCGACCCGGCCATCGTGGCTGCAGCCGAACTCAGCCACCGCTACATCACCGACCGCTTTTTGCCCGACAAGGCGATTGACCTGATTGACGAGGCGGCGGCCAAAATCAAGATCGAGCTTGACTCCAAGCCCGAGGTCATGGACAAGCTCGACCGCCGGCTGATTCAGTTGCAGATTGAGCGTGAAGCTGTCAAGAAGGAAAAAGACGAGGCCTCGCTCAAGCGCTTCTCGCTGATCAACGAAGAAATCACCAGCCTGCAAAAGGAAATTGCCGACTTGGACGAAATCTGGAAGGCCGAAAAGGCCACGGCCCAGGGCAGCGCGCAAGTGCGCCTTGAGATCGACACTCTGCGCCAGCAAATCGAAACCCTCACCCGCAAGGGCGACCTGGCCAAGGTGGCCGAGCTGCAATACGGCAAATTGCCCGAGCTGGAAAAACGCCTGAAAGACGCCCAAGACACCGAAGCTGGCCGCGCCAAAGGCGGCGAGGGCGTGGCGCCGCAACTCTTGCGTACGCAAGTGGGCGCCGAAGAAATCGCCGAAGTCGTGGCGCGCGCCACCGGCATTCCGGTGTCCAAGCTGATGCAGGGCGACCGCGAAAAACTGCTGCTCATGGAAGGCCGCCTGCACGACCGCGTGGTGGGCCAAAACGAGGCGATTGCCGCCGTGTCCAACGCCATTCGGCGCTCACGCTCTGGCCTGTCTGA
>CANGHQ010000105.1 GCA_947453585.1 Burkholderiales bacterium
AACGGCGCGGTCTGCGGTGTGGCGCTGCCCCCGGGCCTGAAAAACGCGTCCAAACTGCCCGCGCCGATTTACACCCCAGCCGCCAAAGCGGCCGTGGGCGACCACGACGAGAACATTACCTTCGCGCAAACGGTGGAGATGATTGGCCTGGACCTGGCCACGCGCATCCGCGACCTGAGCATTGCGCTTTATGAGGCCGCCGCCGAGTTTGCGCTGACCAAGGGCATCATCATTGCCGACACCAAGTTTGAGTTTGGCCTGGACGCCGACGGCACCCTGACGCTGATGGACGAAGTGCTGACGCCCGACTCGTCGCGCTTTTGGCCGCAAGAAAGTTACCAAGAGGGTACCAACCCACCGAGCTACGACAAGCAGTTTGTGCGCGACTGGCTGGAAACCGCCCTGGTGGACGGCAAGCCCTGGGACAAAACCCCGCCTGCACCCCGCGTGCCTGATGCGGTGATCCAGAAGACGGCAGCCAAATACCAAGAGGCTTTGCAGCGCTTGACGGCGTAAGCGGCTTGCAGCCTCGCGCGCGGCGCTAGCGCCTTCGGAGGTCGGCCTTAAAGGAACTGGTTGACCATTCCTTGGTTGCGACCCTGGTTTTTGGCCTGGTACAGGGCCCGATCGGCCAGATGCAGCAGCTCATCGACCGTGTGCTGTGTCGGAAAAATCACCACCGCACCCAAGCTGATCGTGCAGCGTATCTGCCCATGTTCTGTGCGCACCGGTTTCGCGGCCACCAGGCCAGGCAGACGCTTGGCCACCACGCAGCCTTCTTGGGCCCCGTGCAACAGGATGGCAAATTCGTCACCGCCGATGCGCGCCAACAAATCCCCGGGGCGCAGGTGCTGGCCAATGCGCTGGCTTACTTCGCGCAGCACCGCGTCTCCCGCAGCGTGGCCCCATTGGTCATTGATTTGTTTGAACTGGTCCAAGTCAAACAGCATCACTGTGACTGGCGCTTGCTGTGAACGCAGGTCTGGCAAGCGTCGCTGGGCCTGGTCAATAAAGCTGCGCCGGTTGAGCAGGCCCGTCAAGGCATCGGTCTCTGCCAGGGCGCGCAAATCGCTCTCAAGGCTCTTTTTCTCTGTGATGTCAAAAATGGCCCCGGCCTGTCCCAGGGGTTTTCCCTTGGCATCGTGGAAAACCGCTTTGTAAAAGGTGACATCGCGTCGGCTGCCGTCAGACCATTGCACCCGCGCGTCATAGATTTGTCGCTCGCCTGCGCTGAGCAGCTTTTCGTCGGCGGCGGCATAAATCTGCGCAAGTTCCAGCGGTGCCACGTCATACACGGTTTTGCCAATAATCTGGTCGCGCGACAAACCGAGGTAATCGACAAAAGCCTGGTTGCATTCAATGTAAACCCCAGCCGCGTTCTTGATAAAAATAGGCGAAGGAATATTGTCCAGACTGGTGCGCATGGCCTGGTGCTCCATGCGCATTTGCTGAAGCCGCGCCGTCTGCCAGTGCGGGGAGCGCAGGCGGGCCAACAATGCCTCCACGCGCTGCGCAAAGGCATCCGCCGTTTCGGCCTGGAGCACATCGCTGGCGCCCTGTTCCCAAGCCAAGGCTTGCACCTGCTCCAAATCGCAGCCGGAAGGCAGCCACATTGCCCATGGAAGCACATCGAGCCAGCCTGCTTCGCGCAAGGCCGCCACACAAGGCTGCCATTGCCCCGGCTGGCTGCCATCAATCAGCCAGCATCGGCCTACTGGCTGTTGCTCAAGCCACTCCGGCAAAAAGGCCGACACGGCTGCTTTGTCAAAGCTTTCCCCATGGCAATTCCTTACCCAGGGCCGCAACACGGCGGGAACCGGGTTGCCGCTGATCAGAAAAAAAGGGTAATCTTTTTTCATAGTTGGCATGATTAAGATAAAGCAAATGGTTTTTTTTGCATTATCCAGTACAAGCCGCTCGCTCAAAAACGGGGCCGCCATTTGCGGCCGGTGACCCTCAGTTCAGCGCCATGCTCAGCTTGCGCCGGTAGGCGGAGATGAGCTGGGCTTGCGGGTCTTCGTTGACCATGGCTTTGCCCAGCAGTTCGATGCCGCCGCCGGTCTTGCCCGCGTCCTTGGCGTCCTTGGGCTTGGGCGGGGTGAGTAGCTCCAGGATGGCGACAAAGGTCTTGCGCGCTACGGCGTCGTTCCAGGCTTTGTCGCGCAGGATGATTTCCAGCAGCTCGTCCATGGACTCGGTCCACATGCCGCCCACCATCAGCACCCGGGCTTTGGCCAGGCGGGTGTCAAAGTCGCGTTTGTTGGCGGCAATCAGGGCGTCAAACTGCTCTGGGCCCCAGGTGCCCCGCTCGTCGCTCATCACAAAGTTGATGGCGTCCAAGAATTGGCCCAGAGCCTCAAAGCGCAGCTGGCGCGGAATGGCGGCCAGGGCCGGTGCCAGCGCGGCAGCGGCGTCGTCCAGGGCGTTGGTTTCGATCAGCAGTTTGACGTAGTCATAGCGCGCGTCGTCGTTGCCGGGGTCCATGCTCAGGGTTTCCAGCAGTTTGTTGAGCGCAGCTTGCGGGTCGCCTGCGGCCAGCAGGGCTTGGGCGTCCTCGGCGTCGTCTTGCGCTGCGAGCGCATCGGCGCCGGGCAGGTGCTTGTCCAAAAAGGTCTTGAGCTGGCCCTCGGGTACCGCGCCCATAAAGCCGTCCACCGGCTTGCCCGCAATCATCAGCACGCAAGTGGGAATGCTGCGAATGCCAAAGGCCTTGGACAGTTGTTGTTCTTGGTCCGAGTCAATTTTGACCAGCTTGAAGCGGCCTTCGTAATCGGCCTCGACCTTTTCCAGCAAGGGGCCAATCACCTTGCACGGGCCGCACCAAGGCGCCCAAAAGTCCAGCAGCACCGGCACCTGGTGCGAGGCGGCAATCACCTCGGTTTCAAAGTTTTCAATGGTGACGTCAATCATCGGCAGGACCTCGGGGTGTAAAAAGTAAAATTGCGGGTCTAGCTTCGCGGCCCTGGGGGCCGCTCTATCCAAGGCGGCGGCGCAGGCCGACGCATCCAACACTATGACCACCATCCAAATCGGCGTCGTCATGGGCTCCAGCTCTGACTGGGACACCATGCAACACGCGGTACAGATTCTCCAACAGTTTGGCATCGGTTTTGAGGCGCAGGTCCTTTCCGCCCACCGCATGCCCGACGATATGTACGCCTATGCAGAGGCCGCCGCCGGTCGCGGCCTGCGCGCCATCATTGCGGGCGCGGGCGGCGCAGCCCATTTGCCCGGCATGCTGGCGGCCAAAACCGTGGTGCCGGTGCTGGGCGTGCCGGTGGCGAGCAAACATTTGCAGGGCGTGGATTCGCTCTACAGCATTGTGCAAATGCCCAAGGGCGTGCCGGTGGCTACCTTTGCCATTGGCGCTGCCGGGGCGGCCAACGCCGCTTTGTTTGCCGTGGCCCTGCTTGCCAGTGGCGACGCGGCCTTGCGCGCGCAGCTCGAGGCCTTTCGCGCCGAGCAAACGGCGGCTGCGCGCGCCATGGAACTGCCCATCCCCCGCCTGGGTGCCGGTTTGGCGGGCCTATGAGCCTGCTCGCAAGCCCCTTGTTGCCCGGCAGCGCCCCCGACGGTCAGCCCATGACGCTCGGCGTGATGGGCGGCGGCCAGCTCGGGCGCATGTTTGTGCACGCGGCGCAGGCCATGGGCTACGCCACCGCCGTGCTCGACCCGGACCCGGCCAGCCCGGCCGGCCTGGTCAGCCACTACCACATCCGAACCAGTTACACCGACGCCGCCGGTCTGGCGCAACTCGCTGCGTGCAGCGCCGCCATCACCACCGAGTTTGAAAACGTGCCGGCCGACGCGCTGCGCACCCTGGCCGCGCTGCGCCGGGTATCGCCAGGCGCTGCCGCTGTGGCCATTGCCCAAGACCGTGCCGCAGAGAAAGCCCACTTTGGCCGCTGCGGCGTGGCCTGCGCGCCCTACGCCGAGATTCACACCGCCGCCGATCTGGCGCAGGTAGCCGACGATTTGCTGCCTGGCATTCTGAAAACCGCGCGCATGGGCTACGACGGCAAAGGCCAGGTGCGCGTGAGCGACCGCGCCGCGCTGGCTGCGGCCTGGGCTGACCTGGGCCAGGTGCCTTGCTTGCTGGAAAAAATGCTGCCGCTGGCGCTGGAATGCTCGGTGATCGTGGCGCGCGGCACGGACGGCGCCATGGTGAATTTCCCGGTACAGCGCAATCTGCATCGCGAGGGCATTTTGGCGGTAACTGAGGTATTTGAGGGCAATCTGCCTGCCGCGCTGGCGGCGCAGGCCATTGCCGGCGCGCGCGCTGTGGCCCAAGGGCTGGACTACGTGGGCGTGTTGTGCGTGGAGTTTTTTGTGCTCTCAGACGGCAGTTTGGTGGTGAATGAAATTGCGCCAAGACCCCACAACAGCGGCCATTACACGCAAAACGCCTGCGATCTGTCGCAATTTGACCTGCAAGTGCGCACATTGGCCCATCTGCCGCTTACGCAGCCGCGCCAGCACAGCCCCGCTGTCATGCTCAACCTGCTGGGCGATTTGTGGGGCCGCAGCAGCCCCGAATCTTTGCCCGACTGGGCCGCGGTGCTGGCGCTGCCGGGTACCCATTTGCATTTGTACGGCAAACAGCAGGCGCGCCCTGGCCGCAAGATGGGCCACCTGAACGTGACTGGCGCTACGCCCGAGCAGGTACGCGTCACCGCTTTGCGGGCGGCGGAAATCTTGGGTGTCGCAGCGTTTTGAGCGACGTTTGCCTTATTTGCTGCCTGTAAGCGCATAAATACCCGCCAAACCCCATGATTCTTTCCCTGTCTGACCCCAGCGCGCTGCCGCGTGCGGTGCAAACCCTGGCCGACGGCGGCTTGGTGGGCTTGCCCACCGAGACCGTCTACGGCCTGGGGGCGGATGCGAGCAAGGAGCTGGCGGTGGCCCGCATCTTTGCCGCCAAAGGCCGCCCGGCCGACCACCCGCTGATCGTGCATGTGGCCGATATCGATGGTGGTCTGTCTGGCGTGCAGCATTTTGCGCAACAGGTGCCGGACTTTGCCCAGGCGCTGATCGCCGCTTTTTGGCCCGGTGCGCTCACGCTCATCCTGCCCCGGCGCCCCGGCGTGGCCGCAGCAGCTGCGGGCGGGCAAGATTCGGTCGGCCTGCGCTGCCCCTCGCACCCCGGCGCGCAGGCGCTGCTGCGCGCCTTGCGCCAGCGCCCAGAGGGCGCCATCTGGGGCCTGGCCGCGCCCAGCGCCAACCGCTTTGGCCGCGTCAGCCCCACCACGGCCGTCCATGTGCAAAGCGAGTTGGGTGATGATTTGCTGATATTGGACGGCGGCCCCTGCAGCCTGGGTATCGAGTCCACCATCGTGGACTGCACGCGCGGCGTGCCGGTGCTGCTGCGTCCGGGCTCGATCAGCACCGAGGCGCTGGCCCAAGCCTGTGGCCAGCCGGTGAAGAGCGCGGCGGAGTTTGCTTTGTCGGTGACGCCAGTAGCTGCGGGTGCGGCTGGGGCCAGCGCCGCCTTGGCCACAGTCACCGCGTTGCCCGCTGCGCCGCGCGCCTCGGGCACGCTGGAATCGCACTACGCGCCGCGCGCCAAAGTGCGGCTGTTTGACGCTGCGGCGCTGCAGTTGGCGCTGCAGACCTGGCGCGCTGATCTGGGTGCGCAGCAGGCGCTCGGAGCTTCGGGCCGACCTGCGGCCGAGCCGGCATTAGCAAGCGCCGCGTCGTCCCCCAGCGCACTGGCAAGTCCAGCTGCGTCGGCGCCTGCATTTGCCTCTGTATCCACAAGCCCGCCCGCGCAACTCGGCGTCTACGCCCGCAGCTTTGTGCCGCAGGCTGCACCCGGCCTTTTGCTGCCGCCCATGCCTGCCACGGCGGCGCAGGCGGCGCAGGAGCTGTTTGCCGTTTTGCGCGCGTTGGATGACGCGGGGGTGCGGGAAATCTGGGTGGAGCGCGTGCCCGCAACGCCCGACTGGGCCGGCGTGGCCGACCGCTTGCAGCGCGCCAGCGCCTGAGCGCTGCGTTAAAAAAGGTTCTTCACGGATTGAAGTGGAGAACCTAAAAAAGCGCAGGCGCTTTCCGCGCGGCGGGCAAGCCACCCCGCAAACTTTCAGCTTTCGGCGGTAAAAACCGTTAACACACCGGTATAAGCGTACAAATGGTGGTGCGCCACTTCGCCAGCGGCGAAAAATCCGACCAGCGGCACGTCGCCCAGCGCTCGGCGCACGATCTGCATTTCGGCGCTGGGGCCACCAAAGTGCGGCCCGCCGCGCCCGGTGCAGCTGATGTAGACCGCTCCGGCAATATGACGCGCGGGTGCGGCTGGTGCGCCGTCGGGGAGCGCTGCGGCGCCAGCAGCGAGCGGCTCCAGGATTTCTTCGGGTTCAAGTTCTTCGCGGATCTCAGCGCAAATACGCGTCAGGTCGGCGCGTGCCGCCTGCACATTGCGCTGGCAAAACGCCAGTTGCGCGCCCAGGCGAACGTGGTCGCTCACCGCAATAGCGTGGCGTCCGGGGTCCAGGCCGACGATGTGGCGCACCAGCACGTCGCTGCCAAAGTTGCCGGTCTTG
>CANGHQ010000106.1 GCA_947453585.1 Burkholderiales bacterium
CGTAGTTACTTGCACGGCGTTGGCGTCTTGGCTAATGAGTTGCAGGGCGTTGTCCAGCAACAACTGCGTGCTGCCTTGGGCCTGCACCGCGTCCAGCAACAGGCTGTGCAAATCGGCGCGGGCAATGGTGGCGTATCGCGCGCCATAGCGTTGTACCGCCCGCGCGCCCAGCGCCAGCTGCCCCAGCACCGCGCCCGACTGCGCGCTGCGCACTTGCAGCAAAGACGGAAAGCAGGCCACTGCATCTAGGCCGCTGCGCAGGCCCCAGCCCTCTAGCAGACGCACCACGTTGGGGCTGAGCTGGATGCCTGCGCCTACTTCCGAGAACACGGGTTTTTTCTCGATCAGCTGCACGGGCAAGCCACGCGCGCCGCAGGCCAGCGCGGTGGCCAAGCCACCGATACCACCACCGACCACGAGTATCTTTTTCTGCATGGCGACTATTGTCACAGATGGGTGCCTTGCCCTATTCCACCCGCGAAACCGACTGTGGCTTAAAGCCCAGGTCCGCCGCCTTGCCCTTGCGCCCACGCGGCGCGCGGGCGTTGTTCAGGCTGCGAATTTCCAATGTTTCTTCGCGGTCCTTGCCGCCGCGCCCGATGCCGGCAATGCGTACGCTGCGGGTGTAGGCGGCAGCACCGGCCAGCGTGTCTTTGTCTTCGAGTGCCAGCAGCATCAGCCCGCGCCCGCCTTTTTCCATGGTCTTGAGCTCGGACAGCTTAAAGGTCAGGATACGCCCCAAGGTGGACGCGCAGGCCACATCGGTGGCCGAGGCCACCAGCGCGCGGGTGGTGTTGGGTACCGCGCCTGCCGATGGCGATGCAAGCCCCTGCGGAAGACTGGCGCCCACCACCAAAGACGGTGCGCACACGGTTTCACCGGGGTTGCAGGTGATGAAGGCCTTGCCCGCCTTTTGCCGCGAGACCATGTTGTCCACCGACGCCACGAAGCCGTAGCCCCCGCTACCCGAGACGAGCAACTGCGCACCTGCGGCGCCTGCAAAGTAATGCAGCACCTGGGTGCCCGATTCAAGTTCAATCAAGCTGGTAAGCGGCTGGCCGTCGCCCCGCCCGCCAGGCAGCAAAGACACGGCCACCGAATACACCCGCCCGTTGGAGCCAAAGGCCAGCAGCGTGTCCACGCTGCGGCACTCAAAGGTGGCATACAGCAAGTCGCCGGCCTTGAAGGCAAAGCTGCTGGCCTCATGGCCATGGCCGCCGCGCGCACGCACCCAACCTTTGTCGCTGACCACTACCGTCACCGGCTCATCAACAATTTTGACTTCGGCCACCGCTTTTTTGCCTTCCAAAATCAGCGTACGACGGGGGTCGGCAAAGGTCTTGGCGTCTGCCTCGATCTCTTTAACCATCAGGCGGCGCAGCGCCGAGGGGTTGCCCAATATGTCTTCCAGCTTTTGCTGCTCGGAGCGCAGCTCCGACAGCTCTTGCTCGATCTTGATCGCCTCCAGCCGGGCCAACTGGCGCAGGCGGATTTCCAAAATGTCTTCCGCCTGGCGGTCACTCAAATTGAAGCGCGCAATGAGCGCTGCCTTGGGCTCGTCACTCTGGCGGATGATGGCAATCACCTCGTCGATATTGAGCAGCACCGTTTGCCGCCCTTCCAGAATATGGATGCGGTCCAGCACCTTGCCCAGGCGGTGGCGCGAGCGCTTCTCGATCGTGATTTGGCGAAACGCAATCCACTCGGTCAGCATTTGCCGAAACGACTTTTGCGTAGGCCGCCCATCCAGCCCCACCATGGTGAGGTTGATCGGGCTCGACGACTCCAGGCTGGTGTGCGCCAGCAGCGCGGTGATCAGTTCTTGTTGCTCAATACGGCTGGTCTTGGGCTCAAACACCAGGCGCACCGCGTTTTCCTTGCCCGACTCGTCGCGCACCACGTCGAGCACCGCCAGAATGCTGGCCTTGAGCTGCGTCTGGTCCAGGGACAGCGCTTTTTTGCCGGCCTTGACCTTGGGGTTGGTCAGTTCTTCAATTTCTTCGAGCACGCGCTGGCTGCTCACGCCGGGCGGCAGCTCAGTCACCACCAACTGCCACTGGCCGCGTGCCAGGTCTTCAATCTTCCAGCGCGCACGCACTTTGAGCGAGCCGCGCCCGGTGCGATAGGCCTCGGCAATGTCTGCGGCGGGGCTGATGATCTGCGCGCCGCCGGGGTAGTCGGGCCCGGGCACCAAGGCGTACAAATCAGCGTCACTCAAAGTGGGCGTCTTGACCAGCGCCACGCAGGCATCGGCAATTTCGCGCAAGTTGTGGCTGGGAATCTCGGTGGCCAGTCCCACGGCAATGCCGCTGGCGCCATTGAGCAGCGCAAAGGGCAGGCGCGCGGGCAACTGGCGCGGCTCTTCGGTCGATCCGTCGTAGTTGGGCTGAAAGTCCACCGTGCCTTGGTCGATTTCGTCGAGCAACAAGCTGGTAATTTTTGCCAGACGCGCCTCGGTGTAACGCATAGCCGCCGCGCCGTCGCCATCGCGCGAACCAAAGTTGCCCTGTCCGTCGATCAGCGGATAGCGCTGCGAAAAATCCTGCGCCATGCGCACCAGCGCGTCATACGCGGCCTGGTCGCCGTGCGGGTGAAAGCGACCCAGCACATCACCCACCACGCGCGCGCTTTTGACCGGCTTGGCCCCGGTGTTGCCATTGGCCCCGCCAAAGCCCAGGCCCATGCGCGACATGCTGTACAAAATCCGCCGCTGCACCGGCTTCTGGCCGTCGCACACATCGGGCAGCGCGCGGCCTTTGACGACGCTGAGCGCATATTCCAGGTATGCGCGCTGGGCGTAGGTGGCCAGGTTGAGCTGGTCGTCGCCTACGGGCGCGGGGGCAAGGTCAAGGGTGGGTTGGTCGGTCATTGCTTTATTTCTTGCTTTGAATCTTGTGGTTTGGCACTTGTTCTTGTTGGAGTTGCAACGCTTCAGTTTCTTCTATCGCTGCGGCGCACAGGGTATGGGCGGCTTCCTCATGGTGGGGTACCACAAATCGTCAGCCGCCCATACCCTGCGCACCGCGGGAGTTGGTGAGTGGTGCAATTTAAAGCGCCCCGCAATCCCAGGCTGGCGCAGGATGGGGTATCGGCGTGGGCCGATTTGCGGTACCCCGCCATGAGGCCCCCGCCGGTACCCCATCCTGTGCCCGAGCGAGAAATCAGACATCAATCTCAACCGAATCCCCGTGGATTTCCATCAGCTCGCGTCGGGCAGCAGCCTCGCCCTTGCCCATGAGCTTGGTGATCAGCGCTTCGGTCTGGCCGAAATCAATGGCGCCCAGCATCACCGGCAGCAAACGACGTGTGTCGGGGTTCAGGGTGGTGTCCCACAGCTGCTCGGCATTCATCTCACCCAGACCCTTGAATCGGCTGATGCTCCAGGCGCCCTCGCGCACGCCCTCTTTGCGCAGCTTGTCCAAAATGGCGGTCAGTTCGCCCTCGTCCAGCGCATAGGCTTTGGACGCCGGCTTTTTGCCACGCGCCGGTGCGTCCACCCGAAACAGCGGGGGCCGCGCCACAAACACGTGGCCAGTTTCGATCAGCTTGGGAAAGTGCCGGAAAAACAGCGTCAGCAGCAGCACCTGGATGTGCGAGCCGTCCACGTCCGCGTCGCTCAGGATGCAAACCTTGCCATAGCGCAGACCGCTCATGTCGGGCGTGTCGTTGGGGCCATGTGGGTCTACGCCAATGGCGACCGAAATATCGTGGATTTCGGTGTTGGCAAACAGGCGGTCGCGGTCCACTTCCCAAGTGTTGAGCACCTTGCCGCGCAGGGGCAAGACGGCCTGGCTTTCCTTGTCGCGGCCCATCTTGGCGCTGCCACCGGCCGAGTCACCCTCCACCAGAAACACTTCGTTGTAGGCCAGGTCACGGCTTTCGCAGTCCGTCAGCTTGCCAGGCAGCACGGCCACGCCCGAGCTCTTGCGCTTTTCCACCTTTTGGCCCGCACGCTGGCGCGTTTGCGCGGCCTTGATGGCGAGTTCGGCCAGTTTTTTGCCATAGTCCACATGCTCGTTGAGCCACAGCTCGAGCGCCGGGCGCACAAAACTCGACACCAGCCGCACCGCGTCACGCGAATTGAGCCGTTCCTTGATCTGGCCCTGAAACTGCGGGTCCAGCACCTTGGCTGAGAGCACATAGCTGGCGCGGGCGAACACGTCCTCAGGCATGAGCTTGACGCCCTTGGGCAGCAGGCTGTGCATGTCAATAAAGCTTTTGACAGCAGTGAACAATCCATCGCGCAGGCCGCTCTCGTGCGTGCCGCCCGCGCTGGTGGGAATCAGGTTGACGTAGCTCTCGCGCACATTGGCGCCGTCTTCGGTAAAGGCCACGCACCACATGGCGCCCTCGCCTTCGGCAAAGCTGTCGTGCTGGGCGTCGGCAAAGCCTTCGCCGTTAAAGAGCGGAATCACCGGTTCGCCTTGCAGCGACTGCATCAGGTAGTCGCCCAAGCCGCCTTTGTACAGCCAGGTTTGCGTGTCTTTGGTTTTTTCGTTCCACAGCGACACGGTGACGCCGGGCATCAACACCGCCTTGCTGCGTAGCAGGTGGGTGAGTTCGGCCATGGGCAGCGCGGCGGATTCAAAGTATTTGGCGTCAGGCCAGACACGCACGGTAGTGCCAGATTTGCGGTCGCCTTCACCGGCTTTTCGAATTTGCAGGGCCTCGGTCACATCGCCGCCTTCAAACACGATGCGCGCCACCGAACCTTCGCGGTAGCTGGTGGCTTCCAGGCGCTTGCCCAGGGCGTTGGTCACGCTCACGCCCACGCCGTGCAGGCCGCCCGAGAAGCTGTAGGCGCCGCCCTTGCCCTTGTCAAACTTGCCACCCGCGTGCAGGCGGGTGAACACCAGCTCAATCACCGGCGCTTTTTCCTCGGGGTGCATGCCAAAGGGAATGCCCCGGCCGTCGTCATCGATGGTGACCGAGCCGTCAGCGTGCAGCGCGACCTTGATTTTCTTACCGTGGCCAGCGAGCGCCTCATCGGCGGCGTTGTCCAGCACTTCCTGGATAACGTGCAGCGGGTTGTCGGTGCGGGTGTACATGCCCGGGCGCTGCTTGACGGGCTCCAGCCCCTTGAGAACACGGATGGACGCCTCGGAATATCCAACAGGCGCGGCGGTGGCAGAAGTAGATTTAACAGACATAGCGAACGATTGTAGACGCGCAAGGCCCCATTAACTGTATGAATAAACAGTTTAGCCGCCAAGACCTTTGCGCACCTGGCGGCTGAGATCAACGCCGAACAGGCGCCGCTGCCCGCCTGCCGCAGCGCTTCAGCCCGCGTGCGATTTGAAGTCTATTTCGCCGAGGCGACGGGCCGCACTTGCCGCAGTCGCTATATTTGGGAGATGCAAAGCTTCCATCCTGACCGCCCGCCCCTGTCCGTTTTCCAAGTGCTGGCCTGCGGCGCCGCCATCGTCACCTTGTCCATGGGCATTCGCCACGGGTTTGGCCTGTGGATGCAGCCTCTGACACAAACCCGTGAATGGCCGCGCGAGACCTATGCCCTGGCCATCGCCATCCAGAACATCTCCTGGGGCATTGCCGGCATTTTTGCCGGCATGGTGGCCGACCGGTTTGGCGCCTTTCGCGTGCTGGTGCTCGGTGCGCTCATTTACGCCCTGGGCCTGGTGGGCATGGCGCACGCGGACACGCCGCTGCTTTTGATGCTGTCCACCGGCGTGATGCTGGGGGTGGCGCAGGCCGGCACCACTTATGCGGTGGTTTACGGCGTGGTCGGGCGCAATGTGCCGGCCGAACGCCGGTCTTGGGCCATGGGCATGACGGCCGCAGCCGGCTCCTTCGGTCAATTTTTGATGGTGCCGCTAGAGGGCCACCTGATCAGCTCCCTGGGCTGGCAGGACGCGCTTGGCGCATTGGGCATGGCGGCCTTGCTGATCGCGCCCCTGGCCTGGGGCTTGCGCGAGCCGCACCTGGCCAGCAACCAGGCCAACGCGCCGCGTGAACAAAGCATTTTTCACGCGCTCAAAGAAGCCTTTGGCTACCGCAGCTTTCAGCTGCTGATGGCCGGCTACTTTGTCTGCGGCTTTCAGGTGGTGTTTATTGGCGTGCACATGCCCAGCTACCTCAAAGACCACGGCCTGTCGCCGCAGGTGGCCAGTTATGCGCTGGCATTGATAGGCCTGTTCAACGTCATTGGCACCTATGCCGCCGGGGCTTTGGGCCAGCGCTTTGAGAAGCGCTTCATCCTGGCCTTTATTTACTTTACCCGCGCCGTGGTGATTGGCATATTTATCTGGGCGCCGCTGTCGCCCGCCAGCGTCTATGTGTTCTCGGCGGTGATGGGCGTGCTTTGGCTGTCCACCGTGCCGCCCACCAACGCGGCGATCGCGCAGATCTTTGGCGTGGCGCACCTGTCCATGCTCAGCGGTTTTGTGTTCTTGAGCCACCAAATTGGCTCGTTTTTGGGCGTCTGGCTGGGCGGCTTTATGTATGACCGCACCGGCAGCTACGACCTAGTCTGGTACATCGCCATCGCGTTGGGCGTGTTTGCCGGGCTGATAAACC
>CANGHQ010000107.1 GCA_947453585.1 Burkholderiales bacterium
CAGCGACGAGCGAGCTGGCATTGCTACCGACGAGGCGGTGGACCCCCGGCCCTACGCCGAAGTGCTGCGCCAATGGAGCACGCTGCACCCCGAGTTCGCCTACCTGCCGCGCAAGTTCAAGATCGCCATCACCGGCTCGGTGGAAGACCGCGCGGCCATTGCCTGGCACGACGTGGGCCTGCGCGTGCTGCGCAATGCCGCAGGCGAAGTGGGCTTTCAGGTGCTGGTGGGCGGCGGCATGGGCCGCACGCCGGTGATTGCGTCTGAGGCGCGGTCCTTTTTGCCTTGGAACCAGATCATCAATTACCTAGAGGCCGTGGTGCGCGTCTACAACGGCTGGGGCCGTCGGGACAATATGTACAAGGCGCGCATCAAGATTTTGGTCAAGGCCGAAGGCCAGCGCTACTTTGACGAAGTAGAGGCGGAATACCAGCGCATCCTGGCCGACGGCGCCAAGCACACCATTCCGCAAGCCGAACTCGACCGCGTAAGCGCCTGCTTTGTGGCACCCAGCGTGGACGCCGTGCCGGTGGCCGCTCAAAACGCTGCCGAGCACGCGCTCAGCGCCCAGGCGCAAGCCACACCCGAGTTTGGCCGCTGGCTGGCGCAAAACGTGGCCGGCCACAAAAACCCGGGCTTGCGCGCGGTCACGCTGTCGTTCAAACGCCTGGGCCAGGCGCCTGGCGACGCCACCGCCGACCAGTTGCGCACCAGCGCGGTGCTGGCCGACCAGTTCTCGGCAGGCGAAGTACGCGTCAACCACGACCAAAACCTGGTTTTGCCCTGGGTGCGCGTGGACCAGCTGATTGATCTGTGGCACGCGGCCAAAGCGGCGGGTCTGGCGCGCGCCAATATCCACCTGCTCAGCGACATGATTGCCTGCCCCGGCGGCGACTACTGCGCACTGGCCAACGCCCGCTCGCTGCCGCTGGCCGCCGCCATTACCGAGCGCTACCAAGACCTGGACGAACTGTTTGACCTGGGCGAAATTGACCTGCACATCAGCGGCTGCATCAATTCTTGCGGCCACCACCACAGCGGCCACATCGGCATTTTGGGCGTGGACAAGGACGGCCAGGAGTGGTACCAGGTGACCCTGGGCGGCTCGGACGGCTCGGATTTGAGCGGCCCGGCGCGTGCGGGCAAGGTGGTTGGCCCCTCGTTTGCCGCAGCCGAAGTGGTGGACGTGATTGAGGCCGTGCTCGACGTCTACAAAGACCAGCGCGACGCGGGCGAAAACTTCATCGACACGCTGCAGCGCCTGGGGCCAGACGCTTTCAAGACCGCCGCCAATGGCGCGCGCTTTGCCACGGCCCGTGTGGCTGCCTGAGCGCTGAGCACCTCTTACTAGGACACGCACCCCATGGCACTGACCCTGATTACCTCTTCTGACCTGCCCGAAGCAGACGCGCAAGCCAGCACGCTGGCCCTGGCCAACGACACCGACGCGCAAGCCGTGGCCTTGGACGGCCTGGCGCAAATCGTGTTGAACTTTCCCAAGTTCAGCGACGGCCGCGCCTTTAGCCAGGCCTATGTGCTGCGCCGCCGTGGCTTTGCCGGCGACATCCAGGCCCAAGGCGACGTGCTGATCGACCAGCTGCTGCAAATGCAGCGCAGCGGTTTTAGCAGCGCCGTGCTGCGCGCCGACCAAGATGCCGCCCACGGACAAAAGTTGCTGGGCCACTACAGCAGCTTCTACCAGGGTGACGCCGTGGGCGTGCCACGGTTCCAGCAAGCGGCTTAAACACACACCAACCCACGTTTTTCGGGGCACTTTTTTGCCCTGCTTGGCGCTAGCTTTGTCCCAACTTTCCCCAACACCCTTTTTATTGCGCCCATGCTGACTCCCAACCGCACCACCAGCCCCGCCAGCGCCCTGGCCCGCAACGCCGACGCAAGCTCCCACTTTGCGCAAAAACTGGCGCGCACACGCACGCTGTTGCAGCAAGCCGCCGCCGAGTTCAGCCCGGCCACACAGGCGTCCAGCCTGGGCGCCGAAGACGTGGTGATCACCCACCTGATCAACGCCTTGCAGCTCGATATTCCCGTTTTTGTGCTCGAAACCGGTGCCTTGCACAGCGAAACCCTGGCGCTGCTGGAGCGCACCCAGGCCCATTCGCGCGCGCCAGTGCGGGTGTTCCGACCCGAGCAAGAGGCGGTGATTGCCTTTGTGCGCAACGAAGGGCAAGACGCCATTTTCAAAAGCATGGCGCAGCGCAAGGCTTGTTGCGACATCCGCAAGATGGAGCCGCTGTCGCGAGCGCTGCAGGGCCAGCGCGCCTGGATTACCGGCCTGCGCCGCGAACAATCCAACGCGCGGGCCGAAGTGCCCGTGCTAGACACGAGTAACACCGCACTCGCCAAATTCAACCCCCTGGCCGATTGGACCTGGGGCGACGTGTGGCATTACATCGCCGAGAACAAGGTGGACTACAACCCGCTGCACGACCAGTTTTTCCCCAGCGTGGGCTGCGCGCCCTGCACCCGGGCCGTGTCCCTGGGCGAAGACTTTCGCGCCGGGCGCTGGTGGTGGGAACAAGAGGCCGCCAAAGAGTGCGGCCTGCACGTCAAAGCCTGAACCGCGCACCCATTTTTCAAAAAGTGAACCCCACCATGAACGCCCCAATCGCTCCCGAACTGCTGGCCCGCGTCAGCAACCAGCACCTTGACGCCCTGGAGGAAGAAACCATCTTCATCCTGCGCGAGGTGGCCGCCACCTTTGAGCGCCCCACCTTGCTGTTCTCAGGCGGCAAAGACTCGCTGGTGATGCTGCGCTGCGCAGAAAAAGCCTTTGGCGCCGGGCGCCTGCCCTTTCCTTTGCTGATGATCGACACCGGCCACAACTTCTCAGAAGTGACCGATTTCCGCGACCTGCGCGCCAAAGAGCTGGGCGCAGAGCTGATCGTGCGCAGCGTGGAAGACTCCATGGCGCGCGGCACGGTGCGCCTGGCGCACCCCGGCGAGAGCCGCAATGTGCACCAGTCGGTGACGCTGTTGGAGGCCATTGACGAGTTCCGCTTTGACGCGCTGATTGGCGGGGCCCGGCGCGACGAGGAAAAAGCCCGCGCCAAAGAGCGCATCTTCAGCCACCGCGACAGCTTTGGCCAATGGCAGCCCAAGGCCCAGCGCCCCGAGCTGTGGACGCTGTTCAACACCCGCTTGCAGCCGGGCGAACACTTTCGGGTGTTCCCCATCTCCAACTGGACCGAGCTCGATGTGTGGCAATACATCGAGCGCGAGCAAATCGCCCTGCCTTCGCTGTATTACACCCACCAGCGTGCGGTGGTGGAGCGCAAGGGCCTGTTGGTGCCCGTAACGCCACTGACCCCGGCGCTGGCCGACGAGCAGGTGCAACTGCGCGACGTGCGCTTTCGCACCGTGGGCGACATCACCTGCACCTGCCCGGTGGCCAGTCTGGCCGCCAGTGCCGCAGAGATCGTGATCGAGACGCTCAACGCCGATGTGAGCGAGCGCGGCGCCACCCGCATGGACGACAAAACGTCCGAAGCCTCCATGGAAAAACGCAAGAAAGACGGGTACTTCTAATGACCACCATCGCACCACACCAAGCCGCCACCAGCCCGGTAGCGCTCGACCGCCACGCGGCCCTTAAATTCATCACCTGCGGCTCGGTCGATGACGGCAAGAGCACGCTCATTGGCCGCCTGCTGGTGGACAGCCGCTCGGTGCTGCAAGACCAACTAGAAAACGTGTCCAAAAGCGGCGCGGCCGATCTGGCGCTGTTCACCGACGGCCTGTCCGCCGAGCGCGAGCAAGGCATCACCATTGACGTGGCCTACCGCTACTTTGCCACTCCGGCGCGCAAGTTCATCATTGGCGACACGCCCGGCCACGAGCAATACACCCGCAATATGGTCACCGCTGCCAGCAGCGCCGACGCCGCCGTGGTGCTGGTGGACGCCACCAAACTGAAATGGAAGGACGTGGGCGAAGTCACGCTCTTGCCCCAAACCCGGCGCCATGCGCTCTTGCTCAAACTCCTGCGCGTGCCCAGCATCGTGTTTGCGGTCAACAAGCTCGACGCCCTGGAAGACCCCGCCCACCCCGGCAACGCCACCGAAGCATTTACCTGCATCCGCGAGGCGCTGGAAAACTTTGCTGCCGAAGCAGGCATCCGCGTCGCGGCCACCATTCCCATTTCTGCCTTGCAAGGCCATAACGTCGTGACCTCGACCCCCGGTTGGTGCGGCTACCAAGGTGCGAGCCTGCTGCGTCTGCTCGAACAATTGCCCGTCACCCCGGCAGAACTGGCCCTGCCCCTGGCTTTTCCGGTGCAGTGGGTTGAGAAATTTTCTGGCTCCAGCGACACAAGCCAGGGCCGGCGCGTTTTCTGGGGCCGCCTGGCCACTGGGCACGCGCAAGTGGGCCAAAGTGTCACCGTGTTCCCCAGCGGCAAGACCGCCACGATTGCGCAGGTGCTAGACCACGTGCGCCAGCCCGAGGCGGTCAGCGCCAACCACAGCGCGGGCATCGTGCTCGACCGCGAGCTTGATGTCTCGCGCGGCGACTGGCTGCTGGCCGACACCGCCGACCTGGCACCCCGCCAAACCATCAGCGGCACCGTGGCCTGGATGGATGACGCCCCCCTGGTGGTGGGCCGCAGCTACTGGGCGCTGCACGGCCACCGCTGGATCAAGGCCAAAGTGCTGCGCATCAACCACCGCCTGGACGTCAACACCCTGGCCCAAACTGCTGCCACCGAGCTCGAACCCAACGCCATTGGCCACATCACGCTGGGCCTGCAGCAGCCGATTGCGGCGCTGGGCTTTGACCAATCCCGCGTGCTGGGTTCGCTCATCCTGGTGGACACGGCTACCCACACCACGGCCGGGGCATTGTTGATCGAATAAACTCGGGGGCTTCGCGCACGCGCGCTGCTGTTATCCCACCGCACCAAATCACCCAATGACCCATACCGTTACCGAAGCCTGCATCAAGTGCAAATACACCGATTGCGTGGACGTGTGTCCCGTGGACTGCTTCCGCGAAGGCCCGAACTTTCTGACGATTGACCCTGACGAATGCATTGACTGCGCCGTCTGCATCCCCGAATGCCCGGTCAACGCCATTTATGCCGAAGAAGACGTGCCCCACGACCAGCAGCACATGACCAAGCTCAACGCCGAGCTGGCCAAGCTGCCGACCTGGAAAAGCATCACCAAGCGCAAGGCGCCGCTGCCCGAGGCAGAAGAGTGGAAAGACAAGACGGACAAGCTGTCAGAGCTAATCCGCTAAACGGTTTTTCGCCTTGGAACGGTCCCAAACCCCTATTGAGACCGACGCGCTCATCATCGGCGCCGGGCCCGTGGGCCTGTTTCAGGTGTTCGAACTCGGGCTTCTGGGCGTGCAGGCCCATGTGGTGGACACCCTGCCCTTTGCCGGCGGCCAATGCATCGCGCTCTACGCCGACAAACCGATTTACGACATTCCGGCCGTCAAACGCTGCACGGGGCGCGAACTGGTTGAGCGCCTGCTAGACCAGGCCGCGCCCTTCAAACCCACGTTTCACTTCAACCAGACCGTAGACGCACTGGAGCGCCAGGACGACGGTCGCTACGCGCTGCAAACGTCAACGGGCACGCGCTTTGTGGCCAAGACCGTGTTCATTGCGGCCGGTGTGGGCGCCTTTCAGCCCCGCAAACTGCACGTTGAAGGCCTGGACGCCTTTGAAGGAACGCAGCTGCATTACCGGCTGCCAGACCCTGAGGCGATGCGCAAGCAAGACGTGGTGGTGCTGGGCGGCGAAGACAGCGCGCTGGAAGCGGCCATCGCCCTGTGCGGCTCTGCCGCGCAAAGCGTCACCCTGATCCACCGGCGCGATGTGTTTCAGGCCGAAGCCGCCACCCTGGCCCAAGTCAAGGCGCTTCGCGCATCGGGCCGCTTGCGCTTTGTCGAAGGCCAAATTACCGGCCTGCGCAGCCAGACGCGGCTGCACGGCCTGGTGGTGACCGACAAGGACGGCCAACAAAGCACGGTGCCGCTGGACAGCTTGCTGGTGTTTTTGGGCCTGTCGCCCAAACTCGGGCCCGTGGCGCAATGGAGCCTGGACATGCAGCGCAAACAGCTTTGCGTGGACACCGAAACCTTTGCCACCAGCGCGCCCGGCATCTTTGCCGTGGGCGACATCAACACCTATCCGGGCAAGAAAAAGCTGATCTTGTGCGGCTTTCATGAGGCCACTCTGGCCGCCTTTGCCGCCATCGAACGCATCACCCCCGATGAGCGCGTGCAACTGCAATACACCACCACCAGCAGCAAGTTGCACCGCGCCCTGGGCGTATCAAGCTAAGCCGCCTGAACGCCGGGCGCACCCGGCACCGCCTCGATCACAGGGTCGCGGGCTCAAACAAGGCAATCGCCTGGCCGCTGGCAAAGCTTTCGCCAGGCTGCACCAGCACCTGGGCAAGCACGCCGTCCTGCGGCGCCTCCATGTCAATGGACGCTTTGACCAGCAC
>CANGHQ010000108.1 GCA_947453585.1 Burkholderiales bacterium
GCGCCCATCAGCAAAGCCGCCACCTATGCGCTCATGGCCGCCTGCGATTTGGTGGTGGCCACCGGCTCGCAGGCCAATGTGCGCGCGGCCTATGCCAGCGGCACGCCGGCCTTTGGCGTGGGCGCAGGCAACGTGGCAGGCATCGTGGACGAGACCGCCGACCTGGCACTGGCCGCCGAGCGCATCTCGCGGTCCAAAACCTTTGACAACGCCACCAGCTGCTCTTCTGAAAACAGCCTGGTGCTGCTGGACGCCGTGCGCGCTGCGGCAATAGCCGCCTTGCAAGCCCAAGGCGCGGTGCTGCTCACCTCCGCACAAAAGCAGCAATTGCAAGCCGTAATGTGGCCGGACGGCAAACTGTCGCCAGCCGTGATCGGCCAAAACGCCACGGTGGTGGCGCAGCGCGCAGGCCTCTTGGATGTCGCGGCGCTCAATCCCCGCATCTTGCTGGTCGAAGAAGACGGCGTGGGCGACGACCATCCTTTCTCAGGCGAAAAACTCTGCCCCGTGCTCACGATTTATGGCGCGGCCGACTTTGACGCCGCTATTGCGCTGGTCGAGCGCATTTACACGCACCAAGGCGCCGGCCACTCGGTCGGTTTGCACAGCGCCTTGCCCGCGCGCGCGCTGCGCCTGGGGCAAGAGCTGCCGGTCAGCCGCGTGATCGTGGACCAGGCGCATTGCATTGCAACGGGCGGCAGCTTTGACAATGGCCTGCCGTTTTCGCTGTCCATGGGCTGCGGCACCTGGGGCAAAAACAATTTCTCAGACAACATGAACTACCGGCATTACCTGAACATCACCCGCATCTCGCGCCCGATTGCAGAGCGCATGCCCACCGAAGAGGCGATTTTTGGCAGCTACTTTGCCAAATTCGGCCGCGCATGATCCGCCCTAGCGTACCCCGCACTGTGCGTGCGCTGCTGGAACACCAGGGTCTGGTGCGGCCTTCAGCCGTATACGCGCTGGCCGTGCCCGCCGACCCCAGCGCTTCTAACGAGGCGCCCGCGCAAATCAGCTTTGCCGAGCTAGCGCGCAGCTGCCGCCAGGTGGCCACGCTCTTGTTGAGCCAAGGTTTGCAGCCGGGCGACACCGTGTCGCTGGTCATGCCCAATGGCCTGAACACCTTGCGCCTGTTGGTGGGCGCGCTGCACGGCGGCTGGTGCGTGAACCCGGTCAATTTGCTGAGCAGCGCCACGCAAATGGCCTATGTGCTGGAGCACAGCGACTGCAAACTCGTGGTCGCCAGCCCCGACTGGGCCGAGCGCGTGCGCCCCGTGCTGGCCACGCTGACACGCCCGGTTGCGCTCTTGGTGTGCAGCCCCGATTTCGACCCCGCACAAGACATCTTGCCCAGCGCCACCACCGACGTGCCCGAGCCCAGCCCCGACGCGCTGGCGCTGCTGATGTACACCTCGGGCACCACCGGCGTGCCCAAAGGTGTGATGCTCACGCAAGCCAACCTGGCTGCCAACGCCTTGTCCATCAGCACCGAGCACGCCCTCTCGCCGCGCGACCGGGTGCTGGCCGTGCTGCCGCTGTACCACATCAACGCCTTTGCCGTGACCATGCTCGCGCCCCTGGCCCACGGTGGCAGCTTGGCCATGCCGCCGCGGTTTTCGGCAGGCAGTTTTTGGCAGCAGGCCACGCAGTCGCGCTGTACTTGGATCAACGTGGTGCCGACCATGATTTCGTACTTGCTTGAAGGCGCGGCGCCACAGGCCGATGTGTCGGCCATCCGCTTTTGCCGCAGCGCATCAGCCGCGCTGCCGCCCGCGCATTTGCGCGCGTTTGAGACCCAATTTGGCATCGGCATCATCGAGACCATGGGCCTGACCGAAACCGTGGCGCCAGCCTTTTCTAACCCCTTGCATCCAGATGCGCGCAAGCTCGGCGCCGTGGGTCGGGCCTCAGGTTGCGAGGCGCGCGTGATCGACGCCGCGCTGCAAGCTGTGCCCGATGGCACGACCGGCGAGATCGCCATTCGCGGGCCGCAGGTGATGCGCGGCTATTACAAAAATGAGGCCGCCACGGCGGCGAGCTTTACCCCCGACGGCTGGCTGCGCACCGGCGACCTGGGCCACCGCGACACTGACGGCTTTTTCTTTGTCACCGGGCGCATCAAAGAACTCATCATCAAGGGCGGCGAAAACATCGCCCCGCGCGAGATTGACGAGGCTCTGTTAAGCCACCCCGCCGTGCTGGACGCCGCCGCCGTAGGAATTGCAGACCCGCACTACGGCCAGGACATCATGGTTTGCGTGGTGCTGCGCGAAGGCCATACGGCAGACGAGCCCGCGCTGCGCGACTTTTGCAGCACGGCGCTTGGGCGCTACAAGACGCCCAAGGTGTTTCACTTTGTGCACGACCTGCCGCGCGGCCCCTCGGGCAAGGTGCAGCGCCTGAAGTTGCAAGACTGGGTGGCCCAGCACGCTGTTGCTGCTTCTTAGGGGGCGCTCTTTAAGGGCAACGCAATGGGGGCGCGTCTGCGCATAAACTGCGCGGCGCCGCCCCGACCAAGGCCGCGCGCCCGCCCATTAACTACCCGGACCGACCACGCCGTGAAACTCCGCCACCGCCTGCCTTTGCCGATCTTTTGCCTTGCCGCGCTGTGGCTGGCGCTGCTGCCCTGCGCGGCGCAGGCCAGCGCGCAACTGCAATGCATGTTTGAGGTCAATTCCGAAACCCATCACACCGTGCATGGCGTCGCCACCGACCCGTACACCGTGGCGGCGGTGCCTATTGGCAACCGCTTCCGATTCAAGGCCATTTTGCTGGCCGCTGCACAAGATGCGGCGCAAGGTGCGCCCGCTGCGATTGAGAGCGTCAACCTCTACATCTACTACAACACCCGGCGCCAGCCCATGGTTATGCAACACACCCAATACCTGCAGCCCTTGCCGTTGCGCAACCCGGCGCCCGACGCGCTGACTGGCCGCGTGGCCGTGTATTCGCCATTGCTGGGCAAAGAGCTGCAATACCACTGCGCGCTGGCCGAGGTGGCGCCATGAGCGCGCGTGGCTTCACTTGGCGCGCACAGCGCTTGCTTGCCGCCGCCGGGCTGCTCGGCGCCTGCCTGGCGGCGCAGGCTGGCGCAACCGAAGGATCAGCCGCGCCCGGCACGGGCACCGTCTCTATGATGGTGGTAGGCGACATCATGTTGGAAGACGGCCCAAGCCAAGCCATGCGCCGCGGACAAGACCCGTTTGCGGGCTTTGCCACGCTTTTCAAAGAGGCCGACATTCGCATCGGCAACCTCGAATGCGTGGTGGCCACCATCGGCAGCCCTGAGGACGACAAGCCCAATGTGTTCCGCGTGCCGCCCAGCACGCTCAAATACGTCAAGCGCCACTTTGACGCCGTGGGCCTGGCCAACAACCACTCGGGCGACTACGGCCCGCAAGCCTTTGCGCAGATGCTGGGCTTGCTCAAAAAAGCGGGCTTGGGCGTGTATGGCGGCGGCCTGAACCTGACCGAGGCGCATACGCCCTGGATCGTGGAGCGCAAGGGCTTGCGCGTGGCGATTTTGGGCTACGACGAATTTCAGCCGCGCAGCTTTGAGGCCGACACCGATCGCCCCGGCGTGGCCTGGAGTGAAGACGCGCAAGTGGTGCGCGACATCAAGGCCGCCCGTAGCCGCTGGAAGGCTGACGTGGTGATTCCCATCATGCACTGGGGCTGGGAAGACCCGGTGTCCAACGCCCGCCAACGCCAGCTCGCTCGCACCATGATCGACGCCGGTGCCGACGCCGTCATCGGCGGCCACCCCCACCAGGTGCAAGACGCCGAGCGCTACAAAGGCAAACCGATTTTTTACAGCCTGGGCAACTTTGTGTTCGACGGATTCTCTGACCCCGTCAACAACCGCGGCTGGGCCCTGCGCCTAGAGTTGGACAAGACCGGCGTGCGCAATGTTGAAGTGCACGTGGCGCAGATTGGGCCGAGAGGTTTGCCCAAGCCTGCGGGGACGGTGGCGGGGCCTTAAGGGTTGTGGATTTGCATCGCTAAGCAAATCGCCGGTTGCAAAAGGTTGCTTTGAGTTACATAATGCGCCAACAATTTTAGCGGATGCCCTTATGGCTGTTGCACTCAAACTCTCTGACGCGCTGGTGGAGGACGCCAAGGTGGTAGGCGCCGCCGAACACCGCTCGGTGCCCAAGCAAATCGAATACTGGGCGCGCATTGGCAAAGCCGTTTTAGAAAACCCGGACTTGCCTTTGCAAGTCATCCAAGACACCATGCTGTCGCTCGAAGAAGCCAAGGCGGGGCAATTGGCGCCATATTCATTCGGCTAGTCGCATGGCCTTAGCCATTCTGGTCTCGCCCTCGTTTGCGCGAGTGGTTAAAAAACTTCATTCGCAAGGCAAAGCCGTGCTGGACGCCGCAGTCCAAGCCGTCGCCAGCGACCCCACGTTGGGCGAAGAAAAACGGGGCGACCTCAGCGGCGTGTTCGTCCACAAATTCAAACTCAACAAGCAAGAGACTTTGCTGGCCTACCGGCTGCAACCAGACAAGTTGGCGCCCGAGGCGCTGGTTTTGCTCGCGGTCGGGCCGCATGAAAACTTCTATGCGCAGATCATGCGCTGAGGCATAGGTTGTGCGCTTCGTTTGCGGGCGCTGCGGCTGTGCTGTGACCACTTGCAACCCGAACCACAGATAGCGAAGGCACAAATCATTGATTGGCAAGCGGTCTTGCACGGGCGAAAGAAATTTCAACTTCGATGATCAAAGATGGCAGCACGCCGCCTCATATAATTTACTAGTCAATAAAATAATCAAACTAATGGGGAGAAGATGTCGAATGGCAAAAAAGCCTGATTACCCACCCTTACTGGCGCCGGGGTTGCATAGACTTACATTGCAGGGACTCTACGACCTTGCTGTGCTTCCTTTCCCTAGCGACGCCCAGCGCGCGGTGTTGTTTCAGAAGTTCAGGCTGTGGGAATCCGAGGTGAAGGCGTCAGGTATCAAAGCAACACTGTGGGTCGATGGTTCTTTTTTGACGCAAAAGCCTAGCCCCGAAGATGTGGATTGCGTCATATGGCGACCTCATTGGATAGACCTCGCCAACGATACGCCGACGAATCGAGCGGCCGTGTCGCGGTTATTTGATCATTCGTCGGCTAAGACGTTGTATGACCTAGATCTATATTTGGAAACCCCTCCCGCTGATCAACTCGTACACCGTGAGGCATACTGGAAAGGCTTTCTCGGCTATTGTCACGACCGAGTAACAGCGAAAGGCTTCGCAGAGGTGAATGTATGAGCAGCAAATTTCTTAGTGATCATGCTGGCGTGCTATCGAAAAACGCTAAAGAGACGCGAGCGAGAGCGCAGTCTGAACCGACTGACTTCTTGCTTCAACTTGCGGCGAAAAATCAAGAGGACGCTGTGAATGCGATTGAGCGTCATGTTGCCTTGGCTGAAGCGGAGGAAGTTGGCGAGTTGGTCGATCTGCGCCTTATTGGCCCACGCGCAAACGGTAGTATTTCATTGGATTGGTTTTTGGCAGCTATGGGCCCGCTGTCAAAAGCATTGAAACTAGCCGCTCACCGCTTGCGTTATGGGCATGATGCATCGCGTGGCGTTGGTTCGGATGTCGTGAGTGCGCTTAACTTGAAGTTGGCCGGCTTGGCTTATGGATCTACCCGCATTTTTGTCACCGGCAACGCGATGCCTGACATGACAGGCGAAAGCCTATTGCAGGCGACTCTGACGCAAACGTTTCGTCTACTCAACTCCCAGCATGATGATTTTTATGATGCAGTGGATGCAGTTGGCGGAAAGTCAGCACATCAATTGAGTGAGTTTATGAAGTCTTTAGACGATGCTGGCTTTGCAGCGCAATTCACATGGCAATCGCCGAAAGGTCGCCAGTATTGGGAAGGACGCCCTGAAGAGATCACACGAATACGTGCGCTTTTGGACACTTTAAGAGAGCCTGAAAGTTACGAAGAGGTTATCCAGGGACGTGTGGCGGGAATTACGGACACTGGGCGCCTAGACATTCGTACAGACGAAGGCAAGGTCTCTATACGGTTTCCATTGAAACTGACTGAGCAAGTTCAGCGATTAACCATTACTTCAGCGACTGAAGTCAAAGTTCAAACCGCTAGGTACTGGGATTCTGTTGAGAAGCGCGAAATCTTCAAGCGTCAGCTACTACAGGTTAAGTGAGCGGCCACGGTCATCAGGTCGGCAACGGCCGACAAGCCGCTGGCTACTCTTTGCCTTAAGAGCAAATTGCCCAAAGCGAACTAACGCTCAAAGCCCGCGCGGCGCGGTGCCAGTCCCTATGGCGGCCACAAATGGGTCGTATCAAATTACCCCCCCAACAACCTCCCCAAATACCGCCCCGTAAAACTCTCCCCACACGCCGCAATGTCCTCCGGCGTGCCCACCGCCAGCACCGTGCCGCCGCCGGAGCCGCCCTCGGGGCCCATGTCGATCAGCCA
>CANGHQ010000109.1 GCA_947453585.1 Burkholderiales bacterium
CGAAGATGGTCCATTTCACAATCGCCGCCCATTCGTCATCGCCCCGGCGCACCAGCGGGCCCAGGGGCTCTTTGGAGATCAGCTCGGGCAGGATGATGTGGTCGGCCGGGTTCTTGGCCGACTTGTTACGCACCGAGGCCAGGCCGGAGGCGTCGGTGGTGTAGGACACGCAGCGGCCGGAGAAGTAGGCACCTTCCACGGCTTCGAGCTTTTCAAACACCACGGGCTTGATGTTCAGGCCATTGGCCTTGGAGTAGTCGGTCAGGTTCTTTTCTGTGGTGGTGCCGGACTGCACGCACACGGTCTGGCCCTTGAGCTGCTTGGCGCTCTTGATCTTGCTCTTGACCGGCACCATAAAGCCCTGGCCGTCGTAGTACACCACGGCGGTTTGGCTCAGACCCAGCGAAGCGTCGCGGGTCAGGGTGAAGGTGGTGTTGCGCGACAGCATGTCCACTTCGCCGGACTGCAGCGCGGTAAAGCGGGCTTGTGCCACCAGCGGCACGTATTTGACTTTTTCGCCGTCACCCAGGGTGGCTGCGGCCACGGCGCGGCAGACGTCCACGTCAATGCCGCTCCATTTGCCGTTGGAATCAGCAGCGCTGAAACCGGCCAAACCGGTATGCACGCCACAGATCACCTGGCCGCGCGCTTTGATGCCGTCCAGGGTTTTGCCAGCGTGGGCCGGAAGCGCCAGGGTGCCGAGGGTGGCAACCGCGATTGCCAGAGTGGTAAGGGATTTGAAGGTCATGAACAGGCTCCGAGGGTGGTGGAAAAGATCAGTGGAAAACGGCCAGCAAGCGGCTTGTGTTGTTGCGCAGGCTTTGTAAACCCGCAATCCAGTGGCCCGAACTGTAACGCCTCTTGCTGACGGACATATGGGGGTTTACGCTTGCGATCTATAACAAAAAAACATAAGGTAATTAAGGTCGTGATGGGTGCGGCCATTCAACCGCAGCATGAACTTGCATGCACGATTCAGGCCACGGTCAAGTTCGCACCCGCGTCACGTGTGAGACAAGCGGGCTGCCTCTCTGGGTGGACAAGCCCTATGGTTCGGCTTTGGGCTTGTTCTAGCCTCCACTTTCCATTGAAAGGCCTGCGTTTCCCATGACTGCTTCTTCCCAGCCAAGCCGCCTCCACGCACCGCATTACCGCTTCTGGCCCAAGCGCCTGCCGCACCGCATTACCGTGCCTGAAACCTCGCTTTGGGACAACTTGGAGACCAATGCACGCCGCTTTCCGCACAAAACGGCGCTGGTGTTTTTTGGCCGCAAGCTCAGTTATGCCGACCTAAAACAGCAAGCCGAGCGTTTTGCGGCCTATTTGGGTGCGCTGGGGGTGCAAAAAGGCGACCGCGTGGTGCTGAGCATGCAAAACTGCCCGCAATTGGTGATTGCGCACTTTGGCATCTTGCGGGCCAACGCGGTGGTGGTGCCGGTCAACCCCATGAACCGGGCAGAAGAACTCAAGCACTACATCACCGACCCCGAAGCCCGCGTGGCGGTCACCACGGCCGATTTGGCCGCTGAATTGGCCAAGGCCAGCAACGCGCTGCCTGCGGCGCAGCAACTCGCGCACCTGATCGTCACCCATTTCACCGACGCTTTTGATCCCGAGTCCGGGGACGACGCCCCACCGGCTGCCTGGAGCGATTGGCTGCTGACGCGCCACGCCCGGCCAGAACTGGCTGGCGGCCAGGTGCACACCTGGACCGACGCACTGGCCTGCCAGGCGCCAGTGCCTGCTTTGACCGTGGGCGCGGGCGACTTGGCGCTTTTGCCCTACACCAGCGGCACCACCGGACTGCCCAAGGGCTGCATGCATTTGCATTCGAGCATCATGCACAACGCCATGGCCAGCGCCTTGTGGGGCAATGGCAGCATGGAAAACGTCACCCTGATGGTGGTTCCCATGTTCCACATCACAGGCATGGTCAGCCTGATGCACACCAATATTCTCTGCGGTGCCACCATGGTGCTGATGCCGCGCTGGGACCGCGAGCTCGCTGGCGCGCTGATCGCCCAGTGGCGGGTAACGCACTGGACCAATATCCCCACCATGGTGATTGACCTGATGGGCAGCCCCAACTTTGCCAGCTTCGATTTGTCCAGCCTGGTGATGATCGGCGGCGGTGGCGCGGCCATGCCCCAGGCCGTGGCCCAGCGCCTATGGGAGCAATACGGCCTGCGCTACGTGGAAGGCTACGGCCTGACCGAGACCGCAGCCCCTTCGCACAGCAACCCGCCCGACGCACCCAAGCAGCAATGCCTGGGCGTGCCTTTCATCAGCGTGGACGCCCGCGTGGTGGATCCCGAAACTTTGGCGGAAATGCCGGTGGGCGAGGCCGGTGAAATTGTCATGCGCGGGCCGCAAATATTCCAGGGCTACTGGAAGCGCCCCGACGCTACGGCCGAGGCATTTGTGGAGATCGACGGCCTGCGCTTTTTCCGCTCGGGCGACCTGGGCCGGGTGGACGAAGACGGCTACTTCTTCATGACCGACCGGCTCAAGCGCATGATCAACGCCTCGGGCTTCAAGGTTTGGCCGGCCGAGGTAGAGGCGCTCATGTTTCGCCACCCCGCTATCCAAGAGGCCTGCATCATCGCCACGCACGACGCCTATCGGGGTGAGTCGGTCAAGGCCGTGGTCGTGCTGCGCGCCAGCCACCGGGGCACGGTCAGCGAGCAGGAACTGATTGACTGGTGCCGCGAAAACATGGCGGTCTACAAGGTGCCGCGCGCGGTGCAGTTTGTTGACGCCCTGCCCAAAAGCGGCGCAGGCAAAGTGATGTGGCGCCTGCTGCAAGAGCAAGAGGCCAGCCCCGCCCCGAAACCCGCCTGATGAAAGCGCCCCGCATGACCCCACAAGCCCTGCCCACTGCGCTGCCCCAGACCCTGGGTTTTGACACCCAGCGCACTCAGAATATCACCCGCGTCTTGCAGCGCGAGGTGGACACGGGCCGCCTGCCCGGCGCCGTGGTACTGGTGGCGCGCCATGGGCAGGTGCTGCTGCACCAGGCCCTGGGCCAGCAAGACCCGCAGGTCGGTACGCCCATGGGCCTGGACGCGATCTTTCGGATTTATTCCATGACCAAGCCCATCGTCTCGGTGGCGGTCATGCAGCTGCTGGAACGCGGGCAATTGCTGCTGAGTGACGCCGTGGCCAAGCATTTGCCCGAGTTTGCGGACGTCAAGCTGGCGCACTTCGAGGGCGAGACCATGCACCTGCGCCCACCCCGGCGCGCGCCCACGGTGCAGGATTTGCTGTGCCACACCGCAGGCCTGACCTACGAGGTCACCGGCACCACGCCGGTGCAGCGCATGTATGCGCAAGCCCAATTGGGTTCGCGCGATCGCAGCAACCGCGAGTTTTCACGCGCGCTGGCGGAGATGCCCTTGCAGTTTGAACCTGGCAGCATCTGGGCCTACAGCCGTGCCACCGATTTACTGGGCGCACTGGTGGAGGCCGTGAGCGGCCAGACCCTGGGCGCCTATTTGCAGGAACACATCTTGGGGCCGCTGGGCATGGTGGACACGGGCTTTAGCGTGCCGCCGGAGCAGCAGCACCGCATCGCCGAGCCTTTTGCCCACGACCCGGATGGGGGCACGCCCATGGCATTGATTGATCTGCGCGTGGTGCCGCGCATGGAAGCGGGTGGCATGGGCCTGGCGTCTACCGCGCAAGACTACGCGCGCTTTGTGCAGTGCCTTAGTAATGGCGGCGAGCTATTTGGTCAGCACATCCTGAGCCCGGCCTCGCTGCGGCTCATGACGGCCGACCACCTGGGCGGCCTGGGTCAGCAAACCACCGAACGCTCGGGAGACATGCTGGGGCGCGGCACCGGTTTTGGTCTGGGCTTTTCGGTGCGTCTGCACGAGGGCTTGGAAACCCTGCCCGGCGCCGTGGGGCTGTATTCATGGGGCGGTATTGCGGGCACCACCTTTTGGGTGGACCCGGCCAATGGCTTGTTTGCCATCCTCATGGCGCAGGCGCCCAACCAGCGCGACTACTTTCGGCCCATGTTCCGCAACCTGGTCTACGCGGCGTTTACCGGGTAGACCAGTGATTGGCGCTTAGGCGCTGGCGACTTCTAGCACCAGCTTGCCAAAGTTTTCGCCGTTAAAGAGCTTGAGCAGGGCGGCAGGGAAGTGGTCGATGCCCTGGACCACGTCTTCCTTGCTCTGCATGCGGCCATCCTTCAGGTAGCCAGCCATCTCGGCCACGGCCAGGTGGTAGCGGTCGGCGTAGTCGAACACCACAATGCCTTCCATGCGCGCGCGGTTAACCAGCAGGCTGAGGTAGTTTTTCGGGCCGGCAATGGCGGTGGTGGCGTTGTACTGGCTGATGGCGCCGCAAATCACGATGCGCGCCTTGCGGTTGATGCGGGCCAGTACCGCGTCCAAAATGTCGCCGCCCACGTTGTCAAAGTAAATGTCCACGCCCTGGGGCAATGGGCCTTGAGGCCTTCGCGCACGGCGCTGGGGCCGGCCTTGTAGTCAATGCAGGCGTCAAAGCCCAGTTCCTTGACCACCCAGTCGCATTTGGCCTGGCCTCCGGCAATGCCCACCACGCGGCAGCCGCGGATCTTGGCCATTTGTCCTACGGTCTGGCCCACCGCGCCAGCGGCGCCGGATACGACCAGGGTTTCACCGGCTTGGGGCTGGCCCACGTCCATCAGGCCAAAGTAGCCGGTCATTCCGGGCATGCCCAGCACATTGAGCCACTGGGTGAGCGAGCCCACGCCCAGGTCGATCTTGACTAGGCCGTTGCGCCGCATATCAGCAGCTTCCAGGCTCAGGTATTCCTGCACGCCAAAGCTGGCGCTCACATAGTCGCCCACCGCGTACTTGTCGTTCTTGGACGCAATCACGCGGCCCACGCCGCCTGCGCGCATCACTTCGCCAATGCCCACGGGGGGGATGTAGCTCTTGCCCTCGTTCATCCAGCCGCGCATGGCCGGATCCAGCGACAGGGCCAGGGTTTGCAAGACCACGGCGCCTTCGGCGGGTTCGGTCACGGCCTCTGTGGTGCGGCTCCAGTTGGCCTCAGTTGGCAGGCCCACGGGGCGTGCCGCCAGGCGGATTTGGTGGTTGACGAGGGAATTGAGGGCGATCTGGGTCATGGTGCGTGCATCAAGGCAATGGAGGGTTGTGGCCCCAGCGCCGGTGGTGGCGCGGCAGGGATAGGGCGCAGATGCTAGCGCCAGATAAGCTGCGCGGCAGTTGCGCAGGCGACAAAAGCCTTTGGGCGCGGCCCCATGTGCGCTGGCGCACCCAAGGAAAGCCCGGCGCAGGCCCGGCGGATGCCGATAATCAAGCTCTGTTGCGCCTCAGCTTTTTGCAGTCCGCGTCAGGCTACCGTTGACCACCATGCCCCCAACCATCTTTGCCCCCCACCTTGCCACCCCTGCGCCTTCGGGCCCGCCAGAGCTGCTGGCCCCGCCCCTGACGCCACCGGCCGCGCTGGACGCGACCCTGCAATCGCTGGGCACGGCAGTGCTGGGTGCGGATGGCGTCTGCGCCCTGAGCGGCGTGGCCCTGCCGGCCCTGCAAACTTGGACGCCGCTGTGGAACGATTTGCCGCCCGACGCCTATCTGCGCGATGGCGGGCGCTACCGCTTCCGGCGCCATTTCAGCTTTGTAGTGGACGGCGACAGGGTGACACAAGCACCGCACCGCCCGCACTGGCAGCCAGTGGAATACAACGCCTTGCACGGCGGCATGGAACGCCATTTCGCGCCCATGGAGCCTGCCATGGTGCAAAGCGCGGACTGGGCTGCGCTGCTGCGCTGGCTGGCGCAGGTGTGCTCGGGCCTCAAAGGCGCGCAGCCCTGGTTTATTGAGGCGCACCAGTTCCGCATTGACACGGCCGACGGCATTGGCCGGCCCACGCCTGAGGGCGCGCACCGCGACGGCGTGGACCTGGTGGCCGTGTTTATGGTGGCGCGCCACGCTATCAAGGGCGGCGAAACCCGGGTGTTTGACGCCCATGGCCCGCAAGGCCAGCGCTTTACCCTGTCGGAGCCCTGGTCGGTGTTGCTGCTGGATGATGCGCGGGTGATCCACGAGTCCACGCCCATCCAGCCCCTGCAGGCCGGTGGCTACCGCGACACACTGGTGGTGACCCTGCGCTCTGGCGGGTTTCAGGACGCCTAAAACGCAAAAACTGCGCAAATCACAGAGGTCTGCGCGGTCATTGGGAGCAAAGGCCAGGGCGACCGCAGCCGCCCCCTGGCTCGCAAGCGCTTAGCGTTGGCGCTCAAAAATCGCGGCAATACCTTGGCCGCCGCCAATGCACATGGTCACCAGCGCGTAGCGGCCGTTGATGCGCTCCAGCTCATACAGCGCCTTGACGGTGATCAGCGCGCCAGTGGCACCAATGGGGTGGCCCAAGGAGATGCCCGAGCCGTGGGGGTTGACCTTGGCCGGGTCCAGGCCCAGGTC
>CANGHQ010000110.1 GCA_947453585.1 Burkholderiales bacterium
TGATCGCCTTGTTTGCCGAGTTGGGCGTGGATACGGCACCCTCGGACATGTCGTTTTCAGTGCAAGTACCCGCTAGCGCCGGGCAGCAGCGTCTGGAATGGAGCGGCACCTCGCTCAACGCGGTGTTCAGCCAGCGCCGCAACCTGCTTAACCCGCGCTTTTGGCGCATGCTGCGCGACGTGCTGCGCTTTAACCGCCTGGCCACCGACATTGCGCTGCGCAACGCCGAGGGCGAGCTGATGCAGCCGCTCAAGGGCTTTTTGCAGGCGCACCGCTTTTCAGCCGAATTTACCGACTGGTACTTTTTGCCCATGCTGGGCTGCATCTGGAGCTGCCCCACGGCGCAGATGCTGGAGTTTCCGGTGGCCACGATGATCCGCTTTTGCCACAACCACGGCCTGATCCAGGTCAGCAACCGGCCGCAGTGGCACACGGTGGCAGGCGGCGCGCGCCACTACGTGGACAAGATCGTAGCCAGCGTGGCCGACAAGCGGCTGAACTGCCCGGCGCAGCAAATCCGCCGAGACGCGGACGGCGTGAGCGTCACCAGCGCAGGCCAGACCGAGCGCTTTGACAAAGTCGTCATCGCCACCCACAGCGACCAAGCGCTGGCCCTGTTGGCCGATGCGTCAGCGCAAGAGCGCGTCACCCTGGGCGCCATTGGCTACCAGGCCAACCGCGCGGTGCTGCACACCGACGCCTCGGTTTTGCCCCGGCACAAGCGCGCCTGGGCCGCCTGGAACTACCAGCGCGCGCCGCACGCCGATGCACCCCAAGGCAGCGACACCGGCGTGCAAGCCCACCTTGTGCCCGCTCGACAGCCTGACAGCCAGCGCGTGTGTCTGCACTATTTACTCAACCTGCTGCAGCCCCTGCCTTTTGCGCAGCCGGTGGTGGTGTCGCTCAACCCGCTGCAAGACATTGACCCGCAGCACGTGCTGGGCAGTTTTGACTACGCGCACCCGGTGTTTGACCTGGCTGCTATTCGGGCCCAGACCGATGTGCCCGCACTGCAAGGCCAGCAACACAGCTATTTTTGTGGCGCCTGGACGGGCTATGGCTTCCATGAAGACGGCCTCAAATCCGGCCTAGACGTGGCGGCGCGCTTGCGCCCGCTGCTGGGCTGATGCACATGCCTGCGCTTTTGGCAAGGCCACCCGCCAAAATCCAGGCCCAGCCCTTGATCGGCTTTGGCCAAGTGCGCCACACCCGGCTCAAACCGGTGCGCAATATCTTTGCTTACCGCACCTACTTTTTGATGCTGCCCATGCGCAGCTTGCAACGCGGTGACGCGGCGCCCTCGCCCCTGGCGCGCAACCGCTTTGGCTTGGTGAGTTTTTACGACCGCGACCACGGCGACGGGCGCAGCCCGCAGGACGGCGGCGCGCTGGCCTGGCTTGACGCGCTGCTGGCAACCGAGGGCATTACCGACGCCGATGGCGAAGTCTGGCTGCATTGCTACCCCCGCGTGCTGGGCTTTGCCTTCAAGCCGGTGAGTTTTTGGTACTGCCACCGCGCAGACGCCAGTTTGCGCGCCGTGGTGGTGGAGGTGAACAACACCTTTGGCCAGCGCCACTGCTACGTGCTCGACCCGGCGCGCTTTGGCGCCGAGCTGCGCGCCACCAAAGTGTTTCACGTGTCTCCGTTTTGCCCGGTAGAAGGCGGCTACCGCTTTCGCCTGATGGTGGACGCAGCGCGCACGCGCACCGTGGCGCGCATTGACTACGACGACGCGCAGGGGCCTTTGCTGCAAACCAGCGTGAGCGGCACGCTCGAACCCATCACAGCGCAAACGTTGCGCCGCGCGCTGCTGGGCTACCCGCTTATGACCCTGGCCGTGGTCTGGCGCATCCACTGGCAGGCGCTGCGTCTTTTTGCCAAGCGGGTGCGGTTTTTTCGGCTGCCTGCGCCGCCGCCCACGTCGGTCAGCCGTTAGACGCTCCGGTTGTACCTCCTACCTCCACCCATCTTTTGTTGTACGCGCCCATGAACCGCACCACTTCTACTGCCACTTCGACTCCTTCTGCCACCAAATACGCTACCACGGCTGGCGTTCCCGCGTCGGCGCGCACCGTGCTCAAACTCTTGCAGCGCCTGCGCCACGGCAGCCTGACCCTGCATTTTCCAGACGGGCAAATGCAGCGCTTTGGCGGCGAAGCACTGCCGCACGCCACGCTGCATTTGAACAACTGGAATGTGTTCTCAGCCGCGCTCAAGTCAGGCGACATTGGCTTTGCCGAGAGCTTTATTGCCGGTGACTGGACCACGCCTGACCTGACCGCGCTGCTGCGCGTGCTGGTGCAAAACCGCACCGAGGTGGAGCAGGTCATTTTTGGCAGCTGGTGGGGCCAACTGGCTTACCGGCTCAAGCACTGGCTTAACCGCAACACACGCGCCAACAGCCAAAAAAATATCCACGCCCATTACGACCTGGGCAACGCGTTTTACACGCGCTGGCTGGACCCGAGCATGAACTATTCGTCAGCCCTGTTTGCCGGCAATCTGCAGCAAAGCCTGCAGCAGGCGCAGACCGCCAAGGTGCGCCGCGTGCTCGAACAGGTGCGCGTGCGCCCCGGCGACCGCGTGCTAGAAATCGGCTGCGGCTGGGGCGCGCTGGCCGAAATGGCCACGGCGTCATTTGGCGCGCACCTGACCGGCGTGACCCTGAGCACCGAGCAACTCGCCTTTGCCCAAGAACGCATGCAGCGCCTGGGCGTGGCCGGCCGCGCCGACCTGCGCCTGCAAGACTACCGCGACATTGACGACGCGCCCTTTGACGCCATTTGCTCGGTAGAGATGATCGAGGCCGTGGGCAAAGACTACTGGCCCACGTATTTCGCAAGCCTGGCCAAGCTGCTCAAGCCCGGCGGGCGCGCCTGCATCCAGAGCATCGTGATCGACGACGCGCTGTTTGCGCGCTATGTCAATTCCACCGACTTTATCCAGCAGTACATTTTTCCGGGCGGCTGCCTGCCCAGCCCGAGCGCCTTTCGGGCACAGGCCGCCGCCGTGGGCTTGCAGGTAGAAGAAGAGCACGCCTTTGGCCTGGATTACGCCGAGACCCTCAAGCGCTGGCGCGAAGCCTTTTTGGCGCAGCGCACTGAGGTGCTGGCGCTGGGTTTTGATACGCGCTTTATGCACATCTGGGAGTTTTACCTGTGTTACTGCGAGGCCGCATTCATGGAAAAGAACATTGACGTGGTGCAGTACACCTTGCGCAAACCGGGGCCGTCGGCCTGACCACCATGGACGCACCCGCCGCGCTTTGCTACCGCCGCACGCTGCTGCGCTTGCCGCTGGCTGCGGCCGTGGCGCTGCCGATGGGCGTGCGCGCGCAAACCGCCCCGGCAGAGGTGCCGCCCGAAGTGGTTCTGGACTTGCCGCAAGGCCAGCCCTCAGGCGCCGGGCGCATGCGCTACCTGTTGTGGGACGTGTTTGACGCCACGCTGTGGACGCTGGCGGGCTTTCGCGGCACGCAGTATTTTGAGCACGCGTTTGCGCTGGAGTTGCGCTACTTGCGCCGCCTCACCGGGGCTGCGCTGGTAGACAGCTCTTTGCAGGAAATGCGCCGCGCCGGTAGCCTGGACGCCAGCAAAGAACCGGCCTGGACGGCCGCCATGCAAAGCGCCTTTGCCGACGTGCAGCCGGGCGACCGCATTACCGGGGTGCACCGGCCTGGTGCGGGCGCGCGTTTTTACTTCAACGGCCGCTTGCGCGCCAGCGTAGACGACGCGGCGTTTGCCCGCGCCTTCTTCGGCATCTGGCTCGGCCCATCCACCAGCGAGCCCCGGCTGCGCAGCGCCTTGCTTGCGGGCAGCGCGCCTTGACCATTCCAGCGGCTCCCATGTCCACCGCGCCAGCCACCCAAGCCGCCACGGGCGCGGGCCTGCGTTGGATGGAGGGCCTGCGCTACGGCCTGCTGGGGCTGCCGCTGGCATTTGTAGCCCTGCCCTTGTACGTGCTGCTGCCCAATTACTACGCGCGCAATTTTGGGGTGCCGCTGGCCGGATTGGGCCTGCTCTTGCTGAGCGCGCGCCTGTTGGACGCGGTGGTGGACCCGCTGCTCGGGCGCTGGGCGGACGCCTTGTTTGCGCGCTCGCACCGGCATGTGCTGGCCTGCGGGGCGGCAGCGGCGTTGCTGCTGCTGGCGAGTTTTGGCGCACTGTTTTTTCCGCCCGACACCACACTGCCCGTTTTGTGGGGTTGGGCGCTGGCTTGCCTGCTGCTGTGCTACCTGGCGTTTAGCACGCTGACCATAGTGCACCAGTCTTGGGGCGCGCTGCTCGGTGGCGACGCGCTGGGGCGCAGCCGCGTAGTGGCGTTTCGCGAAGGCTTGGGCCTCCTGGGCGTGGTGCTGGCCTCGCTCAGCCCGGTGCTTTTTGGCATGCCAACCACGGTGGCGCTGCTGGGTCTGGCTCTGTTGTTAGGTTGCTGGGCCTGGAGCCGCGGTCCGCGGCCCGCGCTGACCGCGACCATGCCTGCGCCCAGCGCGCAACCGTCGGGCCTGGGCGCGGGCCTGCTGGCGCCGTGGGGCTCGCCCGCGTTTCGCGCCCTGCTGGCGGTGTTCATGGTCAACGGCATTGCCACGGCTTTGCCAGCCACGCTGATCCTGTTTTTTGTACAAGACCGCCTGCAAGCGCCGCCAGCCATGGAGGCCTGGTTTTTAGGCAGTTATTTGCTGGCTGCCGCGCTCGCTTTGGCGCCCTGGCTGCGCATCGTCAAGCGCTGGGGGCTGGAGCGGGCTTGGCTGGCGGGCATGCTGCTGGCCGTGGCGGTGTTTGCCTTTGCCTCCCAACTGGGGGCGGGCGACGCCAATGCGTTTTTGGCCGTGTGTGTGCTTTCGGGCATGGCCATGGCCGCCGACCTGGCCTTGCCCGGCGCGCTGCTCGCGGGCGTCATTGCCCGACAAAGCAGCGCTGCCAGCGGCCGCTTTTTTGGCTGGTGGAACCTGGCCACCAAACTCAACCTGGCCTTGGCCGCCGGTCTGGCGCTGCCGCTCTTGGCAAGCTTTGGCTACGCGCCAGGCAGCCGCAGCGCAGAGGGTTTGCAAGCCCTGACCTGGGCCTATTGCCTTTTGCCCTGCGCGCTCAAACTGCTGGCTGCAGGCCTTTTGTATTTCCTCCTCCTTCGAAAGTCACCATGAAACGACGCTTGATTCTTGGCAGTGCCGCCAGTGCCCTGGGCGCAGTCGCGCTGGGCAGCTTAAGCGGCTGCGCCAGCCAAAACCTCGACAGCTACCGCAGTGAAAAACCGGTGCTTGATTTGCAACAGTATTTCAACGGCACGCTCGACGCCTATGGCGTGTTCACCGACCGCTCGGGCACGGTGGTCAAGCGCTTTACTGTGGTGATGCAGTGCACTTGGAAAGACGGCCAGGGCGTGCTCGACGAAGACTTTTTGTATTCCGACGGAACCAAGCAAAAACGTATTTGGCGCCTTACGTCGCTCGGCGACGGGCGCTACACCGGCCAAGCCGATGACGTGGTGGGCCAGGCCCAAGGCCAGACCCAGGGCAACGCCTTTCACTGGAACTACACGCTGGCGCTGCCGGTGGACGGCACGGTCTACGAGGTGCAGTTTGACGATTGGATGTACCTGGTCAACGACCGCGTGATGCTGAACAAGGCCAGCATGCGCAAGTTCGGTATTTACCTGGGCGAAGTGACCTTGAGCTTTAGCAAGCGCTAAGCCATGGCCTGGTTCAAACCGTTCAACCCCCCACAAGCCGAATGGCGCGGCAAATCGGTGTGGGTCATTGGCGCGAGCAGCGGCATTGGCCGCGCCACTGCCGTCGCGCTGCACGCCCAAGGGGCGCACGTCACCGTCTCCGCGCGCAATGCGGCGGCGCTGGAAGAATTTGTACAAGCGCACCCGGGCAGCCGCGCACTGGCCCTGGACTGCACCGACCGCGCCGCCGTGCTTGTGGCCGCACGCACGCTGCAACTTGCGGCGCTGCCCGACTGCGTGCTGTATTGCGCCGGCCACTACCAAGCCATGCGCGCCAGCGCCATGGACGTGGACGACATGCTGCGCCACCTGCAGGTGAACTACCAGGGCGCGTTGTATCTGCTGGAAGCACTGCTGCCCGCATTGCGCCAGCGCGGCAGCGGCCACTTGGCCTTTGTCAGCAGCGTGGCGGGCTACCGGGGCCTGCCCAACAGCCTGGCCTACGGCCCGACCAAAGCGGCGCTCACCAACCTGGCCGAGACCCTGCACCTGGATTTGCAAGCCGACGGCATTGGCGTCTCAGTCATCAACCCCGGCTTTGTGGAAACCCCGCTCACCGCCGGCAACACCTTCACCATGCCCGGCCTGATTACGCCGGCGCAAGCAGCCCAGGCGATACTCAAGGGCTGGGCTCAAGGCGCGTTTGAGATCCACTTTCCCAAACGCTTTACCTGGTGGATGAAGGCCCTGCGCGCCA